>JAHDIA010000542.1 GCA_020631035.1 Chitinophagales bacterium
TATTCGCCCGTTTTGTGTTCGGGCAGGCATAAAACCTGCCCCTACATTATTCGCCGACTTCGACGTATCGGCCGTATTTTGATTCTTTTTCTCTACCTGATATGTTTACATTTATTCCTGATGTTTTTATTTTTGATTCCATTTCTGGACTCATGTAATGACGGTGTATGTTCAATGTTTTTAATTGTTTGATTTTTGGGTTGTCCAACAATGCCTGTGCGCCTTCGTCGCCCAATGTCCCCATTGATACATCCAATGTTTCTATCTTGTCCAATATGTCTGCGTCTTTTAGGGCAATGGCGAGTTCGTCTGCTATTGAACTGTTTTTTAATCCAAGGTATTTTAAATCAGGGAACAATTGCCCTTTCAATAATTCTGTAAAATCATTGATTGAACCATCAAATCCGTAATAGGGATCGCCTGTCCAAATCTCTAGGTGTTCGAGTTGGGGAAAGTGTGCCTTCATTATTTCTTGGATGTTTTTTGATGGCAGCCCTCCTGTTTCGATGATGAATGTTTTTAAATTGGGGTGAGACAATCCTTCTAGGCTTAAACCGTCTTTTTTCATATCCATTGCCATTCCCATTGCGCCCCTCATTTTAAAATATTGTAGATTGGGGAAGGCTTTGAGTAGGGGAGCAATATTGGTTTGGGTAATCCAACTCATCTCACATTCCTCTGACTCAATGTCGCCCCAAAATAGATGGGTCAATTGTGCCAGTTGATCTTTGTGCTGAATTAAGAGGTCTGCCATAGTGTCTAAGTCGGACAGACCTATGATGAGTTCTTTTACTTGAGAACTGTTGGGATGATTGCAAAGTAGGCTGAGTCGTTCTTCGACTTTTTTATAAGTATCTTCTTCTTCGACCACTTCGTCATAATTGTACGTTTTTAATCCAACCTTGTAGACTTGGACATTGTGGTCAATGTTTTGACTGGGATCAAAATTAACTACTATTTTTTGATTGAAGTTTTCTATCATATTTATTTGGTTTTTGGGCTATAGACCAATCCATACATAAATGAATACAAAAATACACAATTATTTCTGTATGTATAAATGCACAAAGATGATTAAAAACTTGTGATTTGTTTGAATGATTTGCTAAAGGAAAAGTAGTTTTTCCTCTATTAGGAGTAGCAATATTGTCTCAACAACTCTTTACAAGAATTGGTTCGGTAAAACAAGATTAAATGTTATTTGTAGTTGTATTTTTTCACCCAATCTTTTGCTCCTTGGTTGAACATCCAAGAACGCCATCCATAATTTAGATAAATAATGGCTTCTTCTTCGGAGCCCCACGAATAGCTATAAACATGCTCTTCAGGTGGATATTGTTGTACAAGAAGTGGTACAACATATTGGTTGGATTTTTTTGCTTTTTGTAAAAGCTTTTGAGCTTTGGGAGTATCGCCATTTTGTGCAAACTCTGCTAAAGCATCTGGAAAAAGCATCAGTGCGCCAGATTCGTCGAATTCTTTGCGAAGTTTTTTAAATTTAACAAAATCTTTATCTTCCAAATAGGCACTTAGCAGACTATACCTAATTCCTTGGTTGTCATTAGGGTTTAAATCGAGCATTTCTTCCCATATGGGTATTGCTTTTGTAACTCCTCCTGGAAAATAATAAGCATCTGCCAATGCGCCCAAGCAACGCATAAAAGGACGGGTTTCTGTAATCATCCAAAAATGTCCTTTGTTTTGTTTTAGAAAATCTCCTCCAAAAACTCTACGTCCAATTTCAACACCTTTCTCATAATGTTCAGCACCTTTATGATAGTACTGATAAGTTGAACCCAAATACTCATAAGCTTCAATACAATCTGGATAGATTTTTAAAGCTTTTTTGGCTCTTCTACGTCCTTTGTCAATGGGGAGTTCACGGGCTTCCCAAACCAAAGCTAGGGCTTTCTCTTCATCACTTTCTGGTGTGAATTTCATTTCATCAAAAGATTTCCCAGACATAGCATTCAAAATCTCTTGCAATTCTTCTGGTGATTGAGGTTTTTTTTCGTCAATGATTTTTTGAATCATTTTATGAAATTTATCTGGTAGAGACATAAGTTGTTTTATAGCTTATAAAATGAATGTCTTTACAAGATATAAAAAAGTAGGATAGAAGAGTGTATCATTTTCTAAAAAAACACTTTATTTAACATAAGATAAATTATACAACAATTTAAGATCATATCAAATTGACTTTAATCCTCAATATGAGCAGTAGCCATTTGCTGCCACATACCCGCCACATATCTTTTGTTTTTCTTGATAAAGCGATGGTAAAAAATAGAGAACTCATCAATTAAGTGGATTAGACAATTCTGTATTTTGATATTCTGCCAATTTAACAGCAAAATTGAGTAGTTGCATTTCAGTACTGGCATTTTGAATGCCTGTTATGCTAAAGCAGTAATGTTGACTCAGCGTTTGATCTATCAAAAAGGTCTTCCCTACCCTACGCCTTCCTGTCACCGCCAAAAACTGACTTTTACGGGATTTTAGTAAGTGATTTATCTTTTGAATTTCTGTTTTACGTCCAATCATTGATAAGAAGTTATTTCCAAATATAAAGCTATAATTGGAAATAAGTATCTTTTTTTACCACTTATTTCCAAATATAAAGCTATAATTGGAAACAAGTGTATATTTAAGTGTAAAAACGTTTTTACATTTTAATGTAAAAATGTTTTTTGTAGGAGAACAGACGAAGAAGTGAATAGAATAACCTACGCCCGATTGCAGTGGTTAGCTTGGAGCGGGGGTTCGACAGGCTCAGCCACCGCTTGTGGGGCAAACTTACTATTATGGGCAATCGCTTGGTAAGAGGGTGAAACCAAAGCGACAACTAAAAACGGAAAGCGGGGAGACACTATGCAAACGAAGTTCTTAACGTTCCGTCCCCTTCCCTGTCTTATTGATTGAGCCATTTTTTAAAGCGGCCAATTTTGTCGATGGTTACGAGAATGTCTTGCTCGGATTTGGGATTGAGTTCGACCTTGAGACGGGTGGTAGATAAATAATAAATTTCGTTGATTGCCTTGCGAGAAATGAGGTATTGACGATTGATTCTAAAATAGTTGTCGGGATTGGTTTTGTCTTCCAATTGAGAAAGAGAAAGGTCGAGTGGATAAGAACGGTTTTTATAAGTAGTGAGGTAAGTCGTTTTGTCTTTGACAAAAAAGTATGCCACTTGCTCAATGTCTATGGGTTTGAGATTGCGCCCGATTTGAATGAGAAAATTTTGTTGGTATGTTTTTTTGCTACTGATTAAATCAGCAATTTTTTGATAATCTATTTCGCTTGGGGCATTGGTTTGAGAAAATAAATTCTGGTATTTGCCAATTGCCTCCGACAATTCTTTTTGATTGATGGGTTTGAGTAGATAATGTACACTGTTTTGCTCAAATGCCTTTATGGCATATTGGTCATATGCTGTGGTAAATATGATGGGCGTATTGATGTCTATTTGTTCAAATATTTGAAAGGCGTTGCCATCAGACAAATGAATGTCCAAAAAAATCAAGTCTTGTTGAGATTGTTGAAGGTGTGAGACTGCATCTTCTACCGAATCAAGTGTATCAGTAACTTCGATAGAGTGTTCCAAATCATTAAGCATCCGTTGTAGATTACGGGCTGCAATTGCTTCGTCTTCTATAATGAGGGTTTTAATCATAATCTTATTTAATTGCTTCGGGTTTTAAAAGTGGAATTTTGGCTATATAGTTTTGTTTTTTAACACCAAACTTGGCAGGTTTGAGCCCTAGTATTTTTAGTCGTTCTTGTAGATTGTTGTGTCCAATATAATGCGATAGTGCCTGATCTTTTCTTGGTTGAAAATTGTTTTGCACAATCAGATGTTTTCCTTCCGTAAAAATATCTATCGTTAAAACTTTACTATTGGAGATAATGTTGTGTTTGATGGCATTTTCAACCAATAATTCAAGTGTTAAAGAAGGAAGCAAATAATTTAATTTGTCATCTTCTATATTATAATTGACTTGTAGTTTGTTTTCAAATCTGATTTTTTGGAGGTAAACATAATTTTCGATGAATGCCAGTTCTTTTTCTAAACTTGATACGACCTCTTCACTTTGCTCCAAAACATAACGGTAAACGTCGGATAGTTTTTTGATAAATTCGTCTGCCTTGTCCACATCTTCGTGCATCAAACCCGATAGGACATTGAGGGAGTTGAACATAAAGTGTGGATTGAGCTGATTTTGTAGGGCATTGGCTTTGGAGAGTGCTTGTTCCTTTTCAAGTCTTTGAGATCTACGTTCTTCGTCTTGACGACGGTTTGCCAGTTGAAAGGCTTCTTCTACCATAAAAAGCAAAAAGAACAATCCAAAACTGTATTGTAAGACTTCTTTGGGATGGTCTAATAAGCTAATCTCTTCAATTGGTTTGGGAGGGTGTGGCATTTTCCCCTTTCTTGGCGGAGGTGGCTTATGTTTATGTGGTAGCGAATTGTATTCATGTGGTGGCGAGCCTTGTTGCCTAAAATATTCATTTTCAGCTCTTTTACGCAATTCTTTTTCTATTAAGAAATTAGGTGTTCCATAAATACTTTGAATACTCCAAAGAGCTAGAAAAAAGATACCAAAGCT
>JAHDIA010000543.1 GCA_020631035.1 Chitinophagales bacterium
GTACAAACGAACAGCAGGGAGACACGAATCGACGAAGGACTTAGCGTTCCGTACAGCTTTTTCACCACAGATATACACAGATTTACTTCACAGATTGTCACAGGTTTTTTAGCATCCCTTCACTTATCAACTATGATACAAAAAAAATTAAATTTTCCTCCAAACAGCACTTGCATTCTGATTTTAATGCATTGTATAAGTAGAATTATCTAAACTTATTCTCACCTAAAAACACTCCAAACTCACTTATTCTCTTTTTCTGTAAAAGCCTGTATTTACTAGAAACTAATTTTTCTAATTAAAATACAATCAATATGAAACGATTGAACAATTGCATCCTATTCGGATGCTTATTACTCTTGTTATCTCAACACATTTTTGCGGGTTGTTACAAAACCCATTCTTTGTGGCCTAGCTCAAGAATTGCCTATATGATTGATGAAAACTGGCCTGAAGACAAATTGCATCTTGCACAGTCTGTTCATCAAGCCGCTGCATATATTAGTGGAACGACCAATCTATGTTTGGTTCCTGTGACTCCAAGAGACAGTATTTATTTTGTTGCCAAATATGGTACTTCGGGTAGTTGCTCTGCATCGGTGGGATTTCCAGGGATGGCACACATCAATTATTTTCAAAGAATGCCTTCGTTTTATTGCAATGGTAGTTTGATGACTACTTGTCACGAAATTATGCACATATTGGGAATTGCACACGAACACCAAAGGCCTGACAGAGACAACTACCTAAATATATTAGAAGACAACATCAAAACTTCTTGGAAACCACAATATGAAAAACGAAGTGCCGCTTTCTATTCTGTTACGCCCGAATACGATTATCATTCTATAATGCATTATGCAGACCATACGGGCAATACTTTTTTTGGTCCTACAATGGAAGCGACCAACCCAACTTATGCCACTTTTGGACAAAGAAATTTTTTATCATCATTAGATGTAGAAACCATCAATACGATGTATCCTGATGTTTGCGACAACTGTGGTATACTACCCAAAGCATTTGATACTTACACCATGTTTAGAAAAAATAAAATCAATGATGGATGGGGAAAAGAACTTGTTCCTTTTACATTTAATGTAACAGGAATGATTGAGGTAGTTACAGATGTAGTGGCGTCCTTTTTTGCAAGTGCTGATGAAGCCATATTGCTTAGCCCTGGGTTTGAAGCTGATGGCTATGATTATGAAGACAATGAAGCGGTGGTTTGTTTAGAAATAAAAGAATGTTCCGATGATTTTGCCTATAAAAAGGAAAAAGAAATCAAACAGCAAACAAGTATTAAAGTATATCCCAATCCGATAAATCATCAAGCAAAGATTGAAATAAATTTAATAGAGCAATCACCTATCACCATCATTGTGTATGACATAAGTGGCAAAGAGGTCAAACGTTTGTTAAATAAAACAAGCTTAGCAATAGGAAAACATTTTATTGATTTGAACACATCGGAATTCGCCAATGGTACTTATGTATGCAATGTACAAACCAAATCGGGTGTTCAAAGTAAAAAAATAGTACTTCTTCGATAACCCAATCGCTACTATGATACCTAAACCCTCTGACTTTCAAACCTTTAGATTTATTTGGGAAATTATTTTCAAATTTCTTTCCATAAAGCACTTGCATTTTACTTTTCCTGCATTGTATATATAGAAGCAAATAAACTTCTTTTTTTAGAGGAACACCCTAAACTCAACTTATTCACTTTTATTGTCTTTATGTCAAAAATGTATTCATTTAATTAATTAAAAACAAGAACGAACAACATTATGAAATATATATTTACATTGATGAGTTTGGTGTTGATTTACCTACTAAGTTGCACAGCAGTTTTTGGTCAAACAGAGAACTGTGGTGCATCCAATTATGAACACAATACCAATAATTTAAGATGGCCCATTCCGCCCAACAATCTAGATTTATCCTTGTATCAAGATACAAAATTTCACCTACCAATAAAATTTCATTTTATTAGAGACAGCCAAGGAGAAAGCAGAATAGACACCTTACATATACAAAATGCAATAAAGAGTGCAAACGAAGCATTTGCCCCAATAAATATGAAATTTTATCAATGTGGCAACATTAACTTTATT
This sequence comes from Chitinophagales bacterium, assembly GCA_020631035.1. Taxonomy (GTDB): domain Bacteria; phylum Bacteroidota; class Bacteroidia; order Chitinophagales; family UBA2359; genus JAHDGP01. Next base: position 2,121 of record JAHDIA010000543.1, read on the forward strand.
GATGATGATTTATATTTCAACACATTTTTTTATACCAATACGCAAATAGAAATGATCGATTTGGCAAATGAATACAATCAACCAAATGTCATCAATATTTACATCACTCCTAAAAACAGTCATTGTGGTTGGGCAACTTATCCTTATCAAGCCCCCTACAATGACCACATAGTAGTAAAGTGTTTAGACGATTATGATCTATTTATACATGAATTGGGGCATTATTTTAATTTAATACATACACACGGTTACTACAATAATATATTGACTGATGAGCTAGTTGATGGCTCTAACTGTGCAACTGCTGGAGACTATATCTGTGACACCCCAGCTGACCCCAATTTGGATGGGCAATCTAGCGGCAGTCTGTGCATATACAATGGTACACAACAAGATGCCAATGGAGACTTTTTTGAGCCAGATTTGAGCAATTATATGTCGTATGCAGGCTTCATTTGTAAAGACAACTTTACCCCTCAACAATACGACCGTATGCTAAGAGCACTCCTACTAGAACGTACTTACCTTAATTCGATAGCTTGCAGTATAGACGAATGTCGAGAAGTGGAAGGCGTTTTTTCAACTTTTAAAAATGAAGATATTTATGAAGTAGTCACTTCTAGTACCATCAAGGGTTATAATGTTGTTCAAAGTGGGGCTGATATTCAATTCAATTCAGGTACAGATGTTTGTTTGTTCCCTGGATTTGAAGCGGCACACAATAGCAATTTCTTAGCAAAAATTGAGGGATGTTCAACACCTAGCAATCCAATATTTTCTGACTATCCTTGGCTCGCTGCCATCATTGACGAAAACGATTGTTGTAGCAATTTAAGTGCAACAATATACACTTTGGGGAATTACAATTATGTTTATGTTTCCAGTCATTATGCTTGCACTAGCAACTTTGGACAATTGTACTTTGAAGATGGTACACCTTGGTGTACCTCTTATTCAGAAAATTATTGTCTAAATTATTATGGCTTATCCAGTGGCAATGTACTATGGACTTGTAATGAATCTGCCAAGATGGATGAAGAAGTAAGCAGTAATTTAATTGCTGAAAACAAAATTAAAATTTATCCCAACCCACTTTCCAATCAAACAAAAATTGAAGTAGATTTATTAGAAGATTCGCCCGTAAACATAAGCATTTATGATCTAAGCGGCAAAGAAGTCAAACAAGTAATGAGCAACACAAATTTAACAAAAGGAGAACATACTTTTAATGTAGATGCTACTGACTTAAAAAGTGGTACTTACCTCTGTAATGTAAAAAGCAAAGAGGGCATTCAAAGTAAAAAAATCATTATTCTAAAATAAGTATTTATTCAAGTTGGAGATTAAGGTGTTTATCTAGCCGTCAACTGGGGCGGCTAGTCACCTTAATCCAAACAAAAAAACACCTCTAGTTTTAAAACCAAACACATAGAACAAAGATAAAACTTACTTATTCTAATATTTTGTTTTAGTCTAAGTTGAGTCGAGGTGTTTTTTAAGCCGCCAGATGGGCGGCTTTCTTTTTTTCTTGCTTCTTTGACAATTTTATTCTATCTCTTTGTCTTCATCGGTAGATTTAGAAATAGAATCACGCATTCCTGTATCAGCCTCAATGTTTTTGATTTTCATATAATCCATAATTCCCAAATTACCTTGTCGAAAAGCATCCGCAATTGCTTGAGGAATTTTAGACTCTGCCATAATTACTTCGGCTCTCGCTTCTTCGGCTTTGGCTTTCATTTCTTGCTCTTGGGCTATCGCCATCGCACGACGTTCCTCAGCCTTGGCTTGGGCAATGTTTTTATCGGCATTGGCTTGGTCAATTTGAAGTTCTGCCCCAATGTTTTTACCAACATCAATATCGGCAATATCAATAGATAGAATCTCAAAGGCTGTTCCTGCATCCAATCCCTTAGACAACACCACCTTTGAAATAGAATCTGGATTTTCCAATACTTTTTTGTGCGAATCAGTAGAACCAATCGAACTGACAATTCCTTCTCCTACTCTCGCCAAAATGGTTTCTTCTCCTGCACCACCTACCAAACGTTGAATATTTGCTCGAACAGTTACCCTCGCTTTGGCAATGAGCTGAATACCGTCCTTCGCCATCGCTGCTACATTGGGCGTATTGATAACTTTAGGATTAACCGATACATTAACCGCTTCCAATACATCACGACCTGCTAAGTCAATTGCTGTAGCTGTTTTAAAATCCAATTCAATATTGGCTTTGTCTGCCGAAATCAAAGCATTGACCACCCTTTCCACATTTCCCCCAGCCAGATAATGGCTTTCTAGTTCATTGCGGCTGATGTCCAAGCCCGCCTTGGTTGAGTTAATCATCGGATTCACAATTTTGGCGGGCGGCACCTTTCTCAAACGCATTAGAAACAATTGCAGAATGGAAATACGAACACCCGAAAATCGGGCTGCTATAAACAAACCCAAAGGAATGTAATACAACAAAATAAAAACAAAGGCAA
>JAHDIA010000544.1 GCA_020631035.1 Chitinophagales bacterium
TATTTGTGTAACCAAAGACACCTTCCACCGCTTTACAGCCTTTGATTTGGTCCGCTGGATTTCTTTCAAATATGGATTTGGAACCTACATTCACCAATTGTATGGCTATTACTCTAAATCAACTTATACAGAGGCAAAACAAATTTTAGATCGCATCTTGGAACTGACCGAAGACAACAGCAATGTCTATATAGATACCATCATTAGTCCATCTTATACTTCAGCCATTGCTCAAGCCATTCAGTTGCCAGGCGTAGCAGGCAAGGAAAACAATATGATTTTGTTTGAATATTCCAAGCTACATCCCGAAGACAATCTCACACAGATTTTAGACAATTACCAATTGGTCAAGGCAGGTAATTTTGATGTCGCCATTTTGGGAAGTTCTGAACGTGGATTTGGCAAACGCAAAAGCATTCACATTTGGATCAAACCGAGCGATTTTGAAAATGCCAATTTGATGATTCTATTGGGCTACATCATATGGGGGCACAAAGAATGGGACAAGGCAGTCATCAAGGTATTCTCTATTTTTCCAACAGAACAAATGGAGAATGGAAGGCAGGAATTGTATCACCTCATCCAAGAAGGGCGTTTGCCGATTTCTGTCAACAATGTCGAAATCATCGAACAACAGTCAGATTCCAGTATCAAGGAACTCATCAACGAAAAGTCTCAAGATGCATCTTTGACGATTCTCGGGTTTAGAAGTGAATCCGTTAAAAATCAAGGTCAAGACATCTTTAATGGCTATGACAAATTGGGAAGTATTTTGTTTGTCAATTCTAGTGATGTCAAAGTTATTGAATGATGTTATGAATATTTATGGGAGCAAAGGTTTGAGTGCTTCGTCGCTATTTCTTTGCCCGCTATCCGCTTCTACTCCCGTTGGTTTGGAGACCTTCCAGGTTTTTAAAACCTGGAAGGTCTTACCAAACCAACGGGGGTATCCGCTACTATCGGGGCTATTTTATAAGGTTCAGTCGCATTCGCAGAAAAAGAAAGGTGTCACCTTTATAACTAGTCTTTCCACCTTTAAATCTTGAACGAGTAAGATTTTTTGATAATTTATATACTAAAAATAAAACCTTTTTTCATTTTTCTGCGTCTACACTATAAAGAGAAAGGCAGAGCATATGAAAAATGATACTACACAAAACATTGAAGGTTATCTCAATCAATTGGCAAACAATAGAGGAGTAGCCAATTTACAAAGTCAATTCAAAAGAGATTATACCTACTCTGATGGGCTAAAAATTAATTTGGAAATCATTGAGAAAGACCGCAATGCTCCTACCATTGTGTTTATTCCTGGTGTAGCCGTTTACGCACTCTGCTATGCCGAACTCCTGTCTAAACTAGCAGAACAAAGCGGTTTCAATGTCATTGGATTTGATCCCAGAGGACACGGATTTAGTGAAGGCGAAAGAGGGGATTATACCCTGCAAGATTTGGTCAAGGATTCTCAGGCAGTTATTACCTATGCCATCGAAAACTATAATGGCAATGTCTCGCTAATGGGAACCCGTCAAGGTGGAATTGCTGCTCTTTATGCTGCTGCTGCCGATGATCGAATTAGCAGTATCATTTGCCACAACCTAGCTGATTTCTCCGACCGCAAATCTAGACGTCAGGTCAATTTTTTTCCTGGCTATAAAAAAGTACTCAAACCTTTTGTGATGGGACTAGGGCGTTTGTTCCCTAAAATGTCTATTGACATCAAACGCAATCTCAATGTTCCCAAGGAAGACCTCAAAAACATTGGTAGCACTTTGGAGTTTATGGCGAAAGATCCACTTGTACTCAAACGTATGAAGGCAAAAACCATTCGTTCATTCTTGACCACCAAGCCTGCCAAAGCAGTTGAACAAATAGATACACCCATTTTTGTTTTGCAATCTGAAAATGACAGAGTGTTTCCGCTAGAATACACCAAAAAAGTCTACGAAAAATTACAATGCAAGAAAAAGATGCAGGTTTTTAATGGATTAAGTACCTCAATGATGACAGAAAATGTCAAGGAATTGCTCCCTGCCTTGCTTTCATGGTTGACTGAAATCCACAACAACGAATTGGAAATCGCTTAAAAGCCTATTACATATTGAGATTTTTTCACCCGTTTCGTATTCGAGACGCAAAATCTTGCGTCTCTATGATAATAATACATCACATCCTTTTATTTTCCTTATCTTTGTCCCACACACATTTTACTCTAAACCATTGAACTTATTTTATGCAAGTCACCGACGAAGAAATATTAGAACAGTTCAGGAATCCCGATACCAAGGAGCGGGCATTCAACAAATTGGTGCAGAAATATCAGGAAAAGTTGTATTGGCACATCAGACGCATTGTTATGGTACATGAAGATACTGACGATGTACTTCAAAATGTATTTATCAAAATCTGGAAGAACTTAGATCGGTTTAAGGAAAACTCTAAGCTCTATACTTGGATGTACCGTATTGCAACCAATGAATCACTGACCTTTATCAATAAACGTAAAAGAAAATCTTCTACTCCTCTTGAAACGGATGATTATGATTTAAAAGGTTTGTTGCAATCAGATCCTTACTTTGATGGAGACGAGATTCAAATCAAACTTGAAGAAGCCATCGAAACCTTGCCAGACAAACAAAAGCTGGTATTTAAGATGCGCTATTATGAGGAGCTGAAATATGATGATATGTCAGAGGTATTGGGAACCTCAGTTGGGGCATTAAAAGCATCCTATCACCATGCTGTTAAGAAAATAGAAAAATACTTATCTGAAGATTAAACGAAAGTTAAGACCCCCCATCTAACCATCAGTTACAATTTGAGAATGTAAAGCGATGCAAAGAGATCCCAACATATTAAACGAGTTAAAAGAAATTGCTCCCATCTTGAGCAAGTTGGAAAGAAAGAATCCTTTCAAAGTTCCAACTGATTATTTTCAAGACAATGCAGCAATCATATCTAAGGTATGTCAAGACCAAGAGCCTGTTTTGTCTGCCAAACTCAGGGCACTCAAAGCATCTAATCCATTTAAAATACCAACAACTTATTTTGAAGACAATGCGGCAATTGTTGCTAAGGTTTGTCAAGATCAAGAACCTATTTTGTCACAACAATTGCAAGAGCTAAAAAAGAAACAAGCTTTTAAAGTACCAGCAACTTATTTTGAGGATAACTTGGATATTGTTTCCAAAGTTTGCCAGGATCAAGAGCCAGTACTTTCACAGCAGTTGCAAAATCTTTCGAAAGATTGCTTCAAAACGCCAGACAATTACTTTGAAAACTTGAGTAGCCGCATTCAGGCAAATATAGAAGAAAGCGGAGTAGAGGCGGATGCGAATCTCAAGCATCTTAGAGATGATGAAGCGATGCGTGTACCAGAAGGTTACTTTGGTGGTTTTGCAGATAAGTTGATGGCACGTATCAAAGAGGAAGAGGCGGAGCACAGCGATTTGTTGGAAAGCCTTAAAGAAAAAGAAAGCTATAAAGTACCCAAAGGCTACTTTGAAACTTTCCCGCAGAGATTGGCCGCTAGAATAGAGCAAGAAGAAAGAAAAGAACACTCCAAGGTGGTACAGATGCAACCAGTACAAGCAACAAGCACCAAAGATAATGGTGGAGGCTTGTTTAAGTTGAGCAGAGGTTTGATGGCAGTAGCGGCAGTCTTGACGATGATGGTTTTGGGAACTTTCTTGTTGCGTGGTCCTTTGAATAATGACAATGGTATAGGACCTTTGGCATATGCTGAGCCTTATGATTGGAAAAAAGAATTGGCAGAATTATCTGACTCTGATTTAAAAGCTATGGTACAAAGTGCCGATTTGGATGAATTTAGTCTTATAGAAAATATAAACGACGTCGATATATTTACACTAACTGATGATAGTGAACTGGAATTGATCAGAGATTATTTATTAGAAGATATTGATGACCAAATTTTTAAAGATTTACTGTAATGAAAATCTTAGACCCTAAAAGCAAAAATAATACTCAGATGAAAATCATACAATACACCCGACATATTACGACTGTACTTTTGTTAACTTTGTTTAGTCTAGCGTCTTTTGCGCAAGATGGAGTTGCTCAGAAAGTGAAAAAGATGAAAGTAGGCTTTTTGACAGAGAAGTTGGAACTTACCCAAGATGAAGCGCAAGATTTTTGGCCAGTGTACAATGAATATATGGACAAAAAAGAAGCCATTGTGAACAAGTACAAAAACAATGATGATGCTGATGCAATGGTTGACCAAAAATCAGAGGAAGCGACCTTGTTAAAGGAATACAATGATAAATTCAAAAAAGTTTTGCCCAATGACAAAGTTGGACGTCTACACAAAGCAGAAAAGGAGTTCAAATCAATATTGTTGAAAGAGCTCAAAAAAAGACAAAATGAAGAGTGAAGGTGAATTGCCTTCTCACTTCTCTTGCATAGGTTTTTGACAGAATCCCACAGGCTACCTCTATTGCTTGTGGGATTTTCAATTTTATAGCCCAAAACACATCCAAATGCATAGATGGTTTGTTTAGTAAGTAAATTGTATTTGTTTTCGTTCTTTGACAATTTTTGTGGAAGAGAGCTAATTCTTAAACAAGCTATCCAGTCG
>JAHDIA010000545.1 GCA_020631035.1 Chitinophagales bacterium
CCGCTATCCGCTGCTACTCCTCGTTTAGGGCAGGCACAAGGCACTGCCCCTACTGCGGGGTATTCGCTGCTATCGGGGCTAATTTAAAATGTTCAGTCGCATTCGCAGAGAACAATTAAATTTAAATTAAACAAGAGCATTCTATAAATGAAACCCTGAGCGCATTTGCGCTCAGGGTTTTTTGTTTAGTATAGTTATTATGCTTCCTTGCTTTGTTCTAGCAAAACCTCAAAATCGTACATTGTTTCAGAATAAACAATGGGTGGCAATTTACCCAAAGAAATCAAACGTTCGTCTTCGTCGTTTTTGTAAGTATCGTAGACATAACTACCTGTTTCTACAGTGCCTGCTTTGACAAAATAGACTTCTTGCAATTTAACTTCTTCGCTGTACTCTCCCAAGTAAACATACATTTCTTCCAGACTGACAAATACTTCTACTCCCAAGGATTCGTACACTTTTTTGTAGTTGTCAATCATTCCTCCATCCACTACAGAGCCACGCTTCCAACCTCTTCTACCCATTATTGAACGGAAGCGGTAGTCGCTGATTTCTTTGTCTTTGAATTGATTAATAATGGTTTCTTTTACTTGGGTTCTGGGTACTTCAATTACTTGACGTTCGATTTGTTCAAAGACTTGTTTGATTTCATTTTCCAACAAATACTGTTGCCATTCTTTGATTTGTGTTTTCTTAAGTTCAACAGGGTGGACCATTCCAATCATTGCTTTAGGAGGCAATTGTACTTCTTCCATATTGGTGTTTTCCAAAGTTTGGTCTTGACTGACACCAAAAGTAGAAGTGAGTTTGCCCTTTTCATATATCCCCCAAACCAAGGATTGTGCAAAAGCAAAGGTGAGTGGTTTTTGCATAAAGTGCGCTTGCCATTCGTCAACACTCCAACGTCTTTGGGTGATGAGACTGTGTTCCATACTGTTCTTTTGGTTGCGAGCAATGGAACGAATTTCTTGATTGAGTTCCTTCACTGTTGCCTTGACCTCTTTGGAAGCTTTCGTAGGCAATTTCTTTTTAATCTCATCGGACTCATTGAGGAATGCCAATTTTAAATCTGCACCAATAAAAGCTTTCCAATTTTCACCATTGACTTCCAATTCTTTGAATAGTCCCACAAAACCAAAATCAGGAACCATTTTGTCCATCAATTGAAAACGACTCAATCCCATTTGTTCAGCTATGTTGTCAAATGCTTCTTGGGCGGCTCCTCTTACATTGGGGTACTTGGTTTTAAAATGCAAAATGATTTCATCCAAAGCCCTAGCCGATTTTTCGCTGATGATGTTGCCCAACATTCGGGGAGCAACGGTATTGGCTCTTTTGGCAATGGGTTTGAGTTCGTCTACCACTTCGTTCCTTCCCAAATTGGAGATGATGGACAAAACCGCTTTGTTGGTTGATTTGAGTCCTCCATTTTTAAGTGTGGTGTTGAGTAGTTTTTTTGCAAAATCCACACATTTTTCTTGGTCCAATTCTTCTAGGAGTAGAGCGACTTCTTTGGTTGGTTCGTGCCAAGCTTGTGCCTTGTCTTTTTGGCGGTGGAACAAATAAAAAGCAAATTCCTTATCGGCCTTTTTGCCATTTTTCCAATACAAGTCTCCCAGTCGGGCATTTTCCAACCATTTTCTAGGAGGCTTTTTGAGCTTGCCTTTTTCCTTTGCCCATTGATAAGCATTTATCAGTTCTTTTTTAACATACTTTTGCTCTCCTGCCTCTACTAAGAATGTCAGCATTGTATTGCGTAAGTCATTGTTGGTTTCTTCTATGAATCTTTCTTTGATGTGGGCGATGGATTTTTTGCTCTTGAGTTCCATTAACAATTCAAGTCCACCAAATCGATTGGTGGCTTTCTTGGCTGTGAGGTAATCGCTTGCTTTTTCTAGTAGTTCTTTCTCTTTGTACAAACGAACCAATTCTTTGACACCAATTTGTCGAATAGCTTTCTTATCATCTTTAAGGAAATTCCACACTTTGTCGTGAAAGGGAGAGTAATCGTGTTTCTCTAGGAGTGGGATAACTGTAGCCAAATCTATTTTTCTATGGAGAAAAGCTTCAAACAAAGGAACGGCATCTTTCTTGTAGATTTTGGTGACTACACCCAAGTATTCGGCACAAACCTCGGGTTTGTTTTGAATGACTTCAAAAACGATGTCTTTCAATTCTTTTTTGAAGAGCTTCAATGCCCACTCCAGTATATCCGCTTTTTGCATTTCGTAGGCAAAGGTGTAAGTATAACTGTACTCGCCTTTCATCATAAATCCTAGATACTTCTTTAGTTGGTCTAGGATGATGTCATTGTGTTTGCCTTTGTAATATTTATCCAAATAGAATGCACATTGAACGGCATCCACTTCAGCACAAAAATAGATACCCGCTTGTTGGTCATTGAGTTCAATTACCTTGAGTAAAAAGTCCTCATATTTTTTGGGATCGAGATCACACAAAGTGTGGATGTTCCAAATTCTAAAGGGATAGTAAATCTTTCCCTCTTTACTGCTTAGTTTCCTCAACTCAAAGAACCATTCGTCAACATAGGGTTCAAAATCTTTTAAGGCGCAACAACTGATTAGGTTGATGACATAATTCGCCATCTCTCTCCATTCGTAATTGTCTTGATCGTTTGCCAAATAGCTTAAAAATTCTTTGGGATTTTCTTTGAAACGCTCTATGACATATTTGCCAAACATTCTGGCTTTGGGATCATCATAATCAGTCACCAAGAACTTATAGGTATGTGCCAAAAGGGCTTCAAAAGCATCTTCCTCTTTCCCATGTTTTTTGAGTACATCAAACATTGATTCATAGGATATTTCTGCTCCATTCTTTATAGATTCTACATACCAATCAAAGAATGGTTCACACCATCCTTGATCGGTTCTATGCTCTGTTTTAAATGGTGAAGTAGTTCCCCAATCGTTTTGGGTCAAAATTAGCATCATACGGTGTTCAACTTCTGTCCACTCATCTATTGGGGCAAAAATGGTCTTGAAATAAGGCATTGCTCCACGTCTATAATACCATGGCGTTTTCTCTATATTGGGAATGTCATCAGACTCGAAGCGTAGGAACTGGCAAATTTTGTCTATGGGTGCCACTCGATAATGATCTTTGTCCCACTTTTTCTCAAAGCGACTGATGCGCTCGTCATAACGAACACGCAATTCCTTGATTTCCTCATCAGACAAATCGTGTTCAACAGTGAATTGCTCACTTTCTCCCAACCAGCCATAGTGTGCAAAAACAGCTCGTTTACCTTGTTGAATCACCTCATCGGGTAAATCTTTAAAGTCATTGCCCCATAATTTTAATTCTTTGAGCTTGGTCAAGTTCTCAAAACCTTTGGGGAGTTCTTTCAGTTGATTGCCTCCCAAATTTAGTTCTTCTAAATTGATTAGTTTGCAAAATGAATCAGGTAACTTACTGATTTGGCAACTGCTTAAATCCAATATCCTTAAATTGGTGAGATCGCCTATGTTTTCAGGTAATTTGCCAAGGGCGTTTTGACCAAAATTCAGTTCTTCCAAACTTTTTAGACGGGTAATGCATTCTGGAAAGTGGGTAAAGCCTGAATCTTCAATGTTCAATATTTTGAGATTGGGCAAATCGCCAAAGGAGTCGGGTAAATCACTGATGTGGTCACAGTCTTCCAAAATCACTTCTTCCAATCCTATACATTTGCCAATGGCTTCGGGTAGTTTTTGTATTTTGCTATACTGGCAATCTAGCTTTCTCAGTTTCTTTAGTTTGCCAATGCTATCGGGTAAAGTAGGAATGTGTGCTGAATGACAGCTCATATCTATTTTTTCAAGGCTTTCACAATCTCCAATGCTATCGGGAAATGCTGTAATGTTTCTACATTCATACATATAGAAACGTTTGAGCTTTTTGAATTCACCTATATTTTCAGGTAAATTCCCAATTTGATGCTTTATGGCTAAATACTCTAAGTTCTTTAGTTTGGTAATAGACTGAGGTATAATTACTTGATTTTGATTGGGGGGACTTGTACTACCGCCTCTATTGTGAGCAAACTGTAGTCCTCCTTTTTCTCCAGATAGTCGCAGGTCTGTGAGATGAGTCAACTCAACAATCTCGTCAAAGTTTTCTGGTTTGTAAATCTCGACACTCAAAGAGTTGCTTCCTGTTTTTGCATTGTTGATGGCATTCTGGTATGCCAAAGGTCTAAAAGGGTCAGACAATAGGTAAGCTTTGGCTTCCCATTCCTTGCAAATTTTCTCAAAGTTGCGTTGGGCGGTTTCTAACTTTTTGTAGCTTTTGGTGTTTTCTTTTCCATCGCCTCGGTAATACCATTTGAATTTTCCACGTTTTGTAAGTAAGCTACATTTATCTGTATCTAAGGTGATTTCAAAAAACAATCCTTCTCTAAGGTTTTGGTAGAATTTGTACATATTTTTTATGTGTTGATATTGATGAGGAATAGCTGTATTGTTCCTTTGTTTTTTACAGACTGCAAAAATATGTTTAATTATTGTCATAAAAAAGGAAGGATAAAAAGAAATGCATTTATTGCTTTTCAAGAGCTAACTTTTTTTTGAAAAAAT
>JAHDIA010000546.1 GCA_020631035.1 Chitinophagales bacterium
TTTCTTTGGGTTCTTGTGATAAAGAAAACGATAAGCCAAATGAGGACGATACTAGCACTGCTCAATATGAAATTCCTACTAGTTATGCGGCATTTGACAATGTTTCGTACAGTGGGCAAATTCAGCGTTTGGGGATGCTTTTTGAGTTGAAAAGCTATATGGCAACTTCACAAACACTAGGCGTTGCTTTAGATGCAGACCAATTGAAAGCGATGTATGCCAATGATATTGACAATGCCAATTGGCTAGGAGTATACCAAGACAATAAACAATTGCAAAACAAAACCATTGAAACAGAACAGGATAAATTTGTTGCTTTGTTGGAAGAATTGGCTGTGCTCAGTCAAGTAACAACAGTAGGTGGTGTAGGATTGGATGGTGTGGTACAAAGTCTTGATGGTGCCAAGAGCTATCTGATTGGAGCGGATGGTTTGGACCACGCTCAAGTGATTGAGAAAGGATTGATGGGAGCTTGTTTGTACTATCAGGCAACCAGTGTGTATATGGGATCAGATAAGATGAATGTGGACAATCAAGTATTGTTGGAAGGAGCGCAAGGAACAGCCATGGAACACCACTGGGATGAGGCATTTGGCTACTTTGGTGTTCCTAAAGATTTCCCAACCGATAAAGATGGCTTGTTTTTCTGGGGCAATTATGCTGATAAGAGAAATGAGGTTTTAGATTGCAATCAAGCGTTAATGGATGCTTTGTTGAAAGGACGTGCTGCTATTAGCAACAAAGATTTGACAACAAGAGACGAAGCCATTACAGAAGCTAGAAAAATTTGGGAAGACATTTCGGTTGGTTCTGCTTTGCATTATATCAATTCGGGTATCGAAAAATTTGACGATTATGCTTTGAGAGCGCACGGTTTGTCTGAAGCCATTGGTTTTATCTATTCTTTGAAATTCAATATGGATAAAAGAATTAGCAATACCAAAGTGGATGAATTGTTGGTCAAATTGGCTGATTCGGCTGATTTTGAATCAATGAGTTTGAACAATATCACCATTGAAAAATTAAATGATCTCAAAGATGAGTTGGCGAGTATTTATGGTTTTGAATCTCAGAAAAATGAATTTTGAAAATAGATAAATTTTGAAATATTTTGGAGCCTTGCCGTCTATTTTGAGTGGCAAGGCTTGTTCTGTTTAAAAAAAGGGAATGCGCAATATAAAACACTTTATTTTTTTGATGGTATTGACTGGCATTGCTTTCTTTGCTTGTGACAAGGAAAATGATGATGCCAATGATGATAATACTTCTCCTTGTCAGTCTGATTTTGATCAAAAGGCAATGTTTGGCAATATAGCGGATAATCTCATCATTCCTGCCTATCAAAACTTGGAAACAGCATTGGAAACATTGGAAAACAATTTCAATCAATTTACCCAAACGACTGATCTTTCCAATTTGGCAACTTTGCAATCCAGTTTTATAGATGCATACAAAGCTTGGCAAGCAGCCGAAGTATTTGAATTTGGTCCAGCCGAAACAGCCTTTTTGCGCAATAGTTTGAATAATTTCCCTGTCAATGTTGGACAAGTCGAAAACAATTTGGCGAATAGCTCCATAGATTTTGAGGACATCTATGGTTTTGACAAAGGCTTTCCTGCATTGGATTATTTCTTTTTTGGAATTGGCGAGACACCAGACAGTATTGTCACTACTTTTGAGGCTGCTTCTAGCATTGTGATGTCGACACATAGTTCTATTATGATTGAAGAAATGCACAAGAAGGTAAATACCGTTTTGACCGCTTGGAATGACGGCTATCGAGAAACATTTGTCAACAATACAGGAACGGCTGATGGGAGTTCTTTGAGTTTGCTCATCAATGCGTTGAATGAACATTACGAAATCATCAAGCGAGATCGTATTGGCATTCCTGCGGGCGTTACGACTTTGAATATTCCCAACAATGATAAGGTTGAGGCTTTTTACAGTGGCACTTCTTTGGATTTGGCAATTGAATCCTTGAAGGCAAATGAAAATGTTTATTTGGGTGGAAATGGCTTGGGATTGGATGATTATCTTCGACACATTAACGCCCAAAGTAGTACTCAGGAATCTTTGGATCAATTGATTCAAACCCAATATACTATGGGTCTTGATGAATTGGAAAGTTTAAGTGGTCGCTTGTCTGACTTAGTGGGAACGAGTCAGACTTCACCCGAAATTCAGGCGGCTTATGATGCCGTCAATGAGCAAATTGTTTATTTAAAAACGGATATGCCTTCTAATTTGTGTGTGTCGATTACGTATATTGACAATCCTAGTGATTCGGATTGAGATGGTTCAACTAAAACTAAATAATTTCCTTCATCATTTTGTTGCACAGCCCAAGGCCATTGCGCCTCTGGTTACATTCCGTATTTTGTTTGGGGGACTGATGGCATTTGGTGGCATTCGCTTTGTACAAAATGGCTGGATTGAAAAACTGTATCTCGAACCAAGTTTCTTTTTTAAATACTATGGTTTTGAGTGGGTCGAAGCTTTGGGGCAAACAGGAATGTATTTCGTCTTTGCCCTCATCATTGTCAGTGCTATAATGATTGCTTTGGGTTTTTTGTACAAATTGGCGACAGTGGTATTTTTCTTGAGTTTTTCTTATGTCGAACTAATAGATGCCACCAATTATTTGAACCATTATTACTTGGTCTGCCTCTTGGCGTTTTTGCTTATCTTATTGCCTGCTCATCGAGCTTTTTCTCTAGATGTCAAATTGGGATTGACCCAAGCCAAAACCCATATTCCCGCTTGGTGCATCAATATTTTGATTTTTCAATTTTGTGTGGTCTATACTTTTGCGGGCATCGCCAAGCTCAATAGCGAGTGGTTGTTTCGAGCGATGCCGATGGCCATTTGGTTGCCCGAACGAAGCAATATTCCAGTATTGGGTTATTTCTTTTCTTTTAAGTGGGTGGCTTACTTTTTCTCTTGGGCGGGAGCCTTCTACGATTTGAGCATTTCCTATTTTTTACTTCATAAATTTAGCCGTCCCATTGCCTATTTTTTCGTAGTAGTTTTTCATTTATTGACCAAGCTTTTGTTCAATATTGGCTTGTTTCCCTTCATTATGATTTTTGGCACCCTGATTTTTTTCTCTGCCCCATTCCACCAAAAACTGCTAGGATTGATTGGCTACAATGTCACTCAAGAAACCAAGCATTTGCCCTTTAAATTTAAATCTATTGTCGTCCCTTTCTTAGGGCTATACATTGCCTTTCAGGTCTTGTTTCCCCTTCGCCATTGGCTGTATCCTAGCGATGTACTATGGTCTGAAGAAGGCTATCGTTTTGCGTGGCGGGTAATGTTGGTAGAGAAAAATGGGCGCGCGATTTTTGAAGTAAGTGACACCAAAAGCAATCGAAAATCAGAAATCATCAATGCCTATCATTTGACGGATTTCCAAGAAAAACAAATGGCGATACAGCCCGATTTCATCTTACAATATGCCCATTATTTAGCACAGATTCACCAAGAAAAATATGGCATTGACAAGCCTAGCGTTCACGCCAAAGTCAATGTGGCACTGAACGGACGTAGCAGTCAGGTTTTGATTGAGCCTACTGTAGATTTAAGTACATTAAACGATGGATTGCATCACAAAAAATGGATATTGGATTACAAATGAATTCTTACAAACATATCTGCCTCAGCATTTTCGCCTTTCATTTCTCCCTATTTTTCTATGGGCAAAATGGACAAATATCGGGTGTGGTTCTAGAAGCAGTAAACAAAAAACCACTATCTGGGGTCAGTGTATTTTTGGAAACTAGCAACACCTTTGTAGAAACAGACCAAGCAGGCAAATTTAGCTTTGAGCAATTGCAAGAAGGGGTTCATTATTTGAGTTTTTTCCTAGAAGAATACCAAACACTGCAAAAAGAAATCACCTTAGAAGAAGCAACAAACATTCAAGATACCACCCTACTTTCCAAATTGGAAATGACTTTGAGTGAAGTTGAAATTCAATCTCAAAAAGAAAAATTTCAAACCCGTCAATTGCGTGATGTTGAAGGTACTGCCATTTATGCTGGCAAAAAAAGCGAAGTCATCGAATTGGACAATCTAATTGCCAATTTAGCCACCAACAATTCTAGGCAAATTTACAAGGGCATTGCTGGCTTAAATATATGGGAAAACGATGGAGCAGGTCTACAACTGAGCATTGGGGCAAGAGGACTTGATCCCAATAGAACTTCCAATTTTAACACCCGCCAAAATGGTTACGACATCAGTGCCGATGCCTTGGGTTATCCCGAAAGTTACTACACCCCACCCAGTCAGGCATTGCGTAAAATCGAGATTGTTCGAGGAGCTGCCTCCTTACAATATGGCCCTCAATTTGGGGGCTTGTTAAATTTTGTTTTTAAGCGTGGCAATGAAAACAAAGCCCTAGAATTTGAGAGTTTGAACACCGTCGGTTCTTGGGGCTTGCTCTCTAGTTTCAATAGCATTGGTGGACAAAAAAACAAACTAAATTACTACGCTTTTTACCAGCGCAAACAAGGAAATGGCTGGCGACCCAATGCAGAATTTCATCAAAATACGGCTTTTGCTAGTAT
>JAHDIA010000547.1 GCA_020631035.1 Chitinophagales bacterium
ATGCCTTGTTGATTCAAGGTGGAGGTGATTTGTGTGGAGCCTTATTGGTCGATGGTCCAACAGTAAGTGTAGAAGATTGTCAGACAGGATGTGAACAGACATTCACTTGTCAATTGGAATCTTTCTGTATTGAGTTGGGCGAAAGCATCGAACTTTGCCCAGAGTTCTGTGGCAATGCCAATATTAGCATTAGTGAGGCGACTAGTTTGTTCAATGCCAATATCACCATTGGAGACAATGGATGCATTACTTATAGTCCAATTGATGGAATGGAAATTGTCGGATATGACTTCATTTCTGTAACAGGAGAAAATGAGGACAATACTTGTTTCACCAATACTTATGAAGTAAGCGTAGGCAATTGCAATCCTGCTGCTTGTGAAGCAGTAGCTGGAAACATTCAGTTGACCAACGATTTTATTTGTGATGGAGAAACAATTAATGCCTTTGTTTCTCAATCTCAAGTCATTCCTGTAGGATACACAGTTACTTACATTTTGATAGATGTAAGCAACAACGTGATTTTGGGAATGAATTCTAATCTAAATTATGGTAGCTTTACAGTGGGTAGTTATGAATTGTACGCTTTGGTGTATGATCCAACAACACTCAATCCTACGAGCCTATCTACTATGGCAGACATTGAAGCTACTCTAATACAAGGAGGAGGCAATATTTGTGGTTCATTAACTGAAAACCCAGCAGAGTTTATTGTAGGGCAGTGTTGTGGAGTACAGTCATATACATTGACTGCACAAAACCCAACAATTTGTCCAAATGAGACAATGGTACTCAATACCTTCAGTGATGCCATCATTCCAAATGGTTTCTCAGAAGTGTATTTGTTGAGTGACGCAAGTGGCAATATTCTCAATACAAGCCAACAAGCCAGCTTTAGTGTTGCCAACCTTGGAACATACACTGCTTATCACTTGGTATACAATTCTCAAGAATTGTCATTGGGCAATACCCAAAACATAAACAGCATTTTTGATGCCATAGCTACAGGAGGTATTTGTGCTTCTATTCAATTAAATGGAGCCAGCTTTACAGTCATAGATTGTACAGTTGAACCACCTGTACCTTGCGAAACATATACTTACTATGATTGTATCCAGCCTGTAACCCCACTCTTGATTTGTCCAGAGTTTTGTGGCTTGACAGGAACATACACCATTCAGGATGTACATACAACTTATCAATGTGGTATCTATTTACCAGGCGATGGTTGTATAAGATATACACCACTACCGCTATTTGAAGGATTAGAAGAATTGGAAATCGTGGCTTGTGATAACTTTGGAGTTTGTGATACAGCTTATGCCTTTATTACGGTAGGAAGTTGTAGTGACAACAACCCACCAGTGGCGGTTGACGATTCACAAACTTCAGCTTTCAATACACCTATCACTATAAATGTCTTGGGCAATGACTCTGATCCTGATGGCAATACATTGTCTTTCTGTAATACGACAGGAGACTTACAGCCTTTAAATGGAACAGTGGTCATTAATGGAGACAATCTCATCTATACACCCAATAATGGATTTATAGGATCGGATGTCTTTACTTACACCATTTGTGATGAAAATGGAGAGAGCGATCAAGCAACAGTAATGATTACCATTGATGGTCCGCCAGTAGATTGTAATCCAGATCAAGATCTTTGTATAGAGCCATTCTCAGGAGCAGGCAGTGGACAAACCATTTGCATTGATTTCTGTAATCCAGGAATGGTCATACAAGAATCTCATACAACTTATGAGTGTAGTATTTCTAATGCAGGACCTAGCTGTATTACTTATGTACCTTTACCATTGTTCTTGGGTACAGATGTAATTGAAGTGACTGCTTGCAACGACGCAGGACAATGCGAAACGGCAAACATCAATATCAACGTGACCGATGATTGCAATGGAGTAACAGACCTCAATGCACCACCAACAGCATTGGACGATTTTGCTACAACAACAACAGGGATGCCAGTAAGCATCGCAGTATTGCCCAACGATTCGGATCCAGACAATGATGCATTGGAAATATGCAACTTTACTCAACCTTCTTCTGGTTTGGTATCATTGGTTAACAATGAGTTTGTGTATTCTCCAGCTGCAACTTTTGTAGGAACAGATAGCTTTACCTACACAATCTGTGATGGAAATGGTGGAACAAGTACTGCCACTGTAACAATCGAGGTAGAAAATGTATGTGAAGGAGTTATGAATGTCTGTGTACCTCCTTTCTCTGGTCTAGACAGTGGGGTTGAAATTTGTATAGATTTCTGCGGAGTAGGGATGAGCATTCAAGATATGAATACCACTTTTGAATGTGGGCTAAATCACATATCTGGCAACTGTTTTGAGTATGTACCACTACCGCTGTTCTTGGGCAATGATGTAGTAGAAGTCACAGGATGCAATGCCAATGGAGCTTGTGAAACCTTTATGGTCAATATTACTGTGGGTGGAAATTGTAGTGGCGGTGGCGGCTTTACAGCCAATACGCCTCCTACTGCCGTAGACGATGCCATTAGTGTAGCAGCCAATACTTTGACCTATATAGAGATCATCAACAATGATTATGATACAGATGGCAATCCGATTGAAATGTGTGGATTTACCCAAGCAACACACGGAATTGTTTACGAAATGCCAAATGGTATGGCTTATTTGCCACACGAAGGATATACAGGAACAGATGTATTTGAATACACCATTTGTGATGGCAATGGTGGAGAAGATGTAGGGCAAGTAGTCATTTCTGTGGTAGGTAGTTCTTCAAACAGCTTGCACGCTCAAGATGATTATACATCAACCAATGACAATGAATCTGTTTACATTTCAATACTAGACAACGATCAATATGCTTGTACACCAAGCATTGCGATTGCCACAGCAAACAGTGCCTATTCTGGCGCAACTATGATCAGTGGCAATACATTGATTTATACTCCTGAAATTTGTCAAACAGGAACCTTTGTTATTGCTTACGAGATTTGTTGTGGAACAGAATGTAGCACAGCATCTGTCACCATCAATGTATTCCCTTCAGGCGAGTGCAGCAATATGGGCTATAGAATCCCAGATATATTTACACCAAACAGTGATGGTGTCAACGATTTTTGGAATATAAGCCCTAATGAAAACACATTAGAGAGTAGAGTAGAACCCATTGGAATACAATTACAGATATTCAATACATATGGTGAGTTGATTTTGACCCAAGATTCCAATGATGCAAACTTTGGATGGAATGGGCAAATGGAGAACAATGGTCCTCAAGTCAACGAAGGAACGTATTTCTATCACATTGATTTCCAATATGAAAACCATACTGAAACCCAAGAAGGTTTCATTGATGTAAGAAGATAATGCAAAAATGGCTTGTAGTACCTAACAGGTTTTAAAACCTGTTAGGTATACTTCCAAGCCACCTACAAGACAAAAGCAGATAACAGGATAATCTAATCTACAGGACAAAAGCAGATAGCAGGATAATAAGTAGCGACAAAGGACCCAAACCTTTCTCCCAATCTTTATAAGTGTAATATTTCAGATAAGTGCTTAGAACGGAACGCTCCTTCCTTCGTGGGTGGGCGACTCCCCGCTTTCCGTTTTTAGTCCTCGTCCCGATTTTATCGGGACTGTGGGCTAATCACTGCAATCGGGCGTATTTTTCATCACTTATTTCTTCGTCTTTATTTTTTGATTACTCTAAACCAAGTATTGATAATTCTAAACAAAAATTAATACATCAAAAAAAGCACCGAAATACTTGTTTTTCAGTGCTTTTTCTACTCTTAGAAACGTAACAAAATTCTATAGCTTGCGTATCTCACATGAAGGGTAAAATGTAAGAATATATTTTATCTTAATATTTTACTGCTCTTACCCAAAAACTAGTTTTCCAACACAACTTCACTTTTAAGGCAAATTTTATCAAAGGAGTCTAATCTTTAGACATACCTATCTATTGCCTATACAATTTTTTTACAATCAAATTGAATGTGATTTTCCATCCAAAAATCATTATTGCCTTCTCATTACTAATTGATTAATAATAACTTAGATATGGAAAAAGTTATACAACTAATTTGGATGGTGTTGTTATTGGGACTATTTCAGTTACCGTCTCTAGCATTACCAGAACTCCATAACAACAACATAAAACATTACAATCTCGAAGGGAATGCAAGCATCTCTGGATACGTTTTTGTCGATTTGGATGGGGATTGTACAATGGATTCCAATGAAATTGGACTGGAAGGAGTACAAGTAAGCCTCTTCGGACCAGATGGATTTAAAATAATTTTGGAATGTGATGCCAGTGGATATTATATTTTTCCAGATTTACCAACGGGATTTTATTCGGTTGTAGTTGGAGAAGCCGCTGCATATGAATTACTCAACATTGGTATCGTTCCCATCTCTTTAACAGAAGATGAAGTATATACAGACTTGAACTTTTGTTATGCTGGTGAGCAGAGTTTGTATGAAATAATGGGAAATGTATATGAAGACCTCAATTGTGATGGTGTTTACGATGGAGGCGAAAATGGTT
>JAHDIA010000548.1 GCA_020631035.1 Chitinophagales bacterium
GGAAATGCCAAGAAGCTCCTACACATTGCGCCTGAAAGTCAGCTCAAAAAAAAGCTACAATCCCATAGCGAAATAGATTACCTCAATGCGGATTACAATCCTAAAAATGCAGATGTTCAAATGGACATTACTCAAATTGATTTGCCTGATGAACAATTCGATGTAGTCATCTGCAACCACGTCTTGGAGCATATACCCGATGACCATAAAGCGATGTCCGAGTTATACAGAGTTATGAAAAAAAATGCTTGGGCGATTCTACAAGTTCCCATTTCGTGGAAGCTTGAACAAAGCTATGAGGACTTTTCGATTGTTACTGAAAGTGGACGAGAACAAGCCTTTGGACAAAAAGATCACGTAAGGGTGTATGGAAAAGATTATTTAGATAGATTGCAAAAAGTAGGATTTGGCGTACAACAGTTTAGTACAAACGATTATATGAGTGTCCAAGAAAGTAAACACTTTTCCTTAATTCCAAATGAACCGACTTTCTTTTGTAAGAAAAAGTAGTTTTTTTGGATTTTTTTATTGGTAAATACAATATTCCTATTTACCTTTAAGCAATCAAAGTAACAATAAATAAGTAAGCACCTTATCTAAAAGTAAGGTAAACCTCTATTATGAAATAAATTAGGACCTCTGATACATCACTCAGAGGTCTTTTTATTTACTACTGCATATGTCAAAATCTCTCCTATCTTCTTTTATCTTTATTTTGTGTACATTCATTGCTTGTAAGTTTGATACGCCTCCTACCTCTACTAAACCCAAAGTTCAGAGTATTGTGGGGGAAACAATGGGCACTACTTACAAAGTGTTGTTTGTTGCTTCAAGCAAGCAAGGTATAAAGAAGGAGGTGGATTCTTTGTTGCAGACATTCAATCAAACGGCTTCTACTTATATTCCCAATTCGACCATCTCTCAATTCAATCGCAATGCTGATTTGAGTATGCAAAGCAATGATGTGTATTTGTGGGAGTTGCTACAGACTTCTAAAAAAATATATCAGCAAACCCAAAAGCATTTTGATCCGACTGTTATGCCTTTGGTCAATCATTGGGAGTTTGGCTACGAAAAACCCAGTGCAAAAAAAGACATTCCGATTGATTCCTTATTGCGCTTGGTTGGATTTGATAAAATTAAATGGGAAGGCAATGTCAAGTCTTATACTCTACAAAAGTCTTTTCCCAAAATGGAATTGGATTTTAGTGCCGTTGCCAAGGGTTATGGGGTTGACTTGGTGGGAGAACTGCTAGAATCGAAGCAAATCAATGATTACCTGGTTGAGATTGGTGGTGAAATGCGGGCAAGAGGTCAAAAGCCCGATCAGACTTGGTGGAAAGTTGCCATTGACAAGCCTTTGGAGAATTTGAAAACTCGTCAGCAACAGGCAGGGCTAGAATTGCACAATCAATCCTTGGCTACTTCGGGCAATTACCGCAATTTTTATGAGCGAGATGGTAAGAAATATGTACATACCATCCATCCCAAAACAGGGCAACCCGAAATCAGCAATTTATTGAGTGCGTCTATTGTCACTTCCAATTGTATTGAAGCCGACGCTTATGCCACTGCTTGTATGGTGATGGGCTTGAAAAAAGCCAAGGAGTTTGTTTCTCGCCATCAAATTTCGGCTTTGTTTGTGTTTGTCAATTCGGATAATGAATTGGAGATGTGGGAAACGGAAGGAATTGAGCGGATTTTTTAATCCTCCCAAAGCTGTTCTTCTTCTGAACTTATGAGATAGCGGATATTGCTTGGCTCACAAAAGATGCGGCACTTGATGCCTAAATTGTAAGCAACGATTTGTTTTGCAAAGTCTTGGGCTATGTCAAAGGAAGCAATGGTCCAATATGTTGTTGTCTTGTCTTTCCATACTTTGTTTTCTATTTTCAATGCCTTGGCTCTTTGAGGTGTAAACTTTTCTAGGGAGAGTGCGACTTCTTTTCCTTGAAGTATGGGGAATATTTTTGTTCCTTTTAGTTCAATTTGAATTACTTCGTTTAATTGTCCTAAACCAAAAACACTGCCTTTATTTGTGCTAGGATGCCATCCTTTTGTATGTCCATATTCGATGATTTGTCGGACAATCTTGGGGGTGATGATGGCTTTTTGTTGGAGGGGGCAGGTAAATATCAATTCTTCTTTCTCTGTTTTAAAGTTGGTTGTCCAAGTCGCTTGATGGCTAAAATTGGCACTTAGGACTTGTCCTTTTGCTGCTTGTATTAAGACCTCCACGCCCCATTCGTCGGCTGCGATTCGGTATTGGTATTGGATGTTGTTGACTGTTATTTTTCTGGTGCCTTTTTTGGGGAATGCCATTGTTGGTTTGTTGTATTAATTGCCCTCAATATAAGTAGTTTTACTTTTAGTTTATTTTTTTTTGTGCAGGATGAGCGGGAGGATACAATCTAAGACGCAGCCTAAAACATGCGTTGGCTAATCTGACCATAACGCAGCCTAGAAGTCCGCACATTGCCTCATAAAAATCATATCTATAATTCTAGTATGTCTTATTTTTTGTTTAACTTTCTATATATTAGACTTTTTCGGTGGGAATCTGACCCACTGAAAAAGTCAATTAACCAACACCTAATTTGACATTATGGAAATTAAATTTTGGCTTCTTTTTGTGACTCCTTTGATTCCACTCATCATTGGGGCTCTTTGGTATAGTAAGGCACTGTTTGGAAATGCTTGGTTTCGTGCGGCAGGAATGACCGACGAAAAAGTGCAATCGGGCAATATGGCCTTGATTTTTGGATTGACCTATGTGCTAGGAATTATGCTGAGTTTTGCGATGCTGACTTGGAGTACTCACCAGTTTGCGACTCAATCTTTGTTTGTGACACAGCCTGGATTTGATGAACAGACTGGGGAATATTATACTTATTTTCAGAATTTTATTCAGAAGTATGGTAATCTCCACCGTTCTTTTGGACACGGTGCTGTGCATGGTGGTGTTGGGGCGACTTTTATTGCCTTACCTATTATTGCCATCATTGCCCTGTTTGAACGTAGGGGCTGGAAATACATTTTGGTGCATTATGGCTATTGGTTCGTTACTTTGATTTTGATGTGTGGGGTGATTAATCAATTTGCTTGAACACAAATACCATATATTATTTAATTTATTATGGGGCGAAAAATTTTTCGCCCCTACGGGATTGTTTGTTTAGATTTGGGCAAACACATAGGTTTGCCACTACGGGATTTTATGGAATTACATGTATCGTCTGCGTTGTTTGCCGCCGCCTTGGAAATTGTGTTTCATTTGTCCACGTTGTTTGAAAGCCTTTTCAAACATTTGTATTTGTTCCTTTAACATCGGTTCGCTGACCTTTAATTTTTTGACTTTTTTGAAATGGGATTCGGCTTCTTTCCATTTGTTTTTGCTGGCGGCAACATTCGCCAATTGGAGATGTAACATAGCGGTTTCATTATCTGATTGCAATCCTATGTCTAAGGCTTTGCTAAAAGATGTTTGCATAGTCGCTGTATCCTTTTTTTGTGCAGCGATGGTTCCTTCCATAAGGTGGTAATAGGCTCGATTGACAGAGTACAACCATTCGGGCTTGATGGTTAATTTGAGGTTTTTCTCAGCCGCTTCAAAATTCCCTGTTTGCACCATTTGAGCTGTCGAAGTAATGGTTCCCAACAAAAAATAGCCTGCTAAAAAAAATATCCAAGCCAAGTGAAATGGCAAGGCATACAAAAATCCGCTTTGAATGGTCAACACAATTCCAATAATCAAGCAGACTGCAATAATGGCAAAACGAACGTATAAATTTATTTTAAACATGTAATTTCCTATTCTATTTACTCACAAAGGTACATCTTTTAGATGGAATTCTTCATCGTTTTTTATTCAATAAAATACTACTTAATAGTTGCTTGGCTCTGAACAACTGTGCTTTGATGGTCTCAAGTGATACATTCAGTTTTTGGGCAATTTCGGCATGTGAATACTCATCAAAGTAGCGCAACTCTATCAACTGGCGGTATTTGGGGCTCAATTGGTCGGTAATTTCGGGCATTGAAAGAATTCCCTTCGCTTTTAATTTGCGTTCTTGGGCATCGAGGGAATCGGTAAATTCTTGTAGACTTAGGGGATCTATTGGCTCATATTGTGTTACTTGATCCAAGCCCATTGTAACCATTTTTTGGTTGCGTACAAATTCAATGGTCTTGTTTACGGCTATCCGCAGCAAATAATTGTTGAAGGCTCCTGTTTTATCAAACTCATTCAAGCGTCTAAAACCAAGCTCAAAAGTTTCTTCCCTCAAGCGTTTTGCTTCTTCCTCGTTTTTTATCATATTGAAAACAACCCCATAAACAGAATTGTTGTAGCGATTTCTTAAAGTTTGCTTGGCTTCTTCATTTCCTTCCAGGACTTGTTCCACCAGTTGTTCATCCTTTAGTTTGTTATTCATAGATGGCTGTTTCTTGTTTTTCTTAATTAGTTGGGCAACCTTGCATACATTCCAAGGAGCACCACTAAGTACACTGTAAAATAAATTTCTTAACATTTTGACCATGCCTTTTCGTA
>JAHDIA010000549.1 GCA_020631035.1 Chitinophagales bacterium
GGGGATTTTCTTTTTGTAGTGACTTGCATTTTCATTTTTTTGCATTGTATAAGTAGTCTGACATAATTAAGGTTACATTTTTGATCGGTCCGCCGAAGCGGAGTTTATTTTTGAGCTTGTACAAGGCGAAAAACGCAGGCATAGCCATAGCTATGACGAGTATTTTCAACGATGTAGAAGCCAAAAAGAAGCCATCATAAAATATTAAGATAAATTTGTCTGACTACTTAAATATTAGCATTTGTCAACTGCCGAGGAATTAGAAAAAAATCTAAGCAGTGGAATTAATTTTGTTTGTGACGGTTCTCCCTCTTCCTTACATTAGCCTCATTGTGGTTTGCCTATTCTTTGTCTTGATACAAAGAACCAAAAATCAAGACTGTATGCAAATCTTAACGCTCTTACTGCACCAAAATACTAAAATGCCTAAACTCACCTCCTACGTCGGCTCAAACAGTAGGCATTTCTTAACGTATTTTGATTTGTAAAAGCTAATTTGCATAAGGTCGGTCCTTTTTCATATCAACTATCTAATTAAATAGATAATTTTGGCTTCCCACATTTCCCTTAAAAATGACTTTTTCCCCTTTCTTTTTGTATCTTGATAAAGAATCAATGCTATACCTATGTCTTTGTCGAAAAATCGGTCCTTTGGTGGAATGGTCTATGGGCTTTTGTTTGTGGGTCTCTTTGTCTTGTCGCTTGATTATTGGACGTGGAACCGTCCCATTGAGTTGCGTCTTTTGGGCTTGCCATTTTGGGTTTGGAAGTTTGTGGGCTTGCAACTTTTGTTGACTTTGGCAATTGCTGCTTTTGCCAAGTTTTATTGGAAAAATGACGCCTGATTTATGATGACTTATTTGATAATTGGGCTGTATTTGTTCTTGACTTTTGGGCTGAGTCTTATAGGAAGCAAACGTTCGCACCAGACGCCCGAAGATTATTTTTTGGCGGGACGGGGCATTGGTCCTTTGGTGCTGTTCTTCACTTTTATTGCGACCAATTTTAGTGCCTTTTTCTTTTTGGGATTTGCAGGAGCTGGCTACAAAATTGGCTATCCCTTTTATGCTATGATGGGCTTTGGAACCGCCTTTGCGGCATTGTCTTTTTACTTTATTGGTTTTAAGGTCTGGAAACTGGGCAAGGAAAAAGGCTACATCACCCCACCCGAATTGATTGGCGATTTGTCGGGGAGTTCGCTCCTAGCCAATTTACATTTGTTGGTATTGATTGTGTTTACACTCCCCTACCTCGCCTTGCAACCCATTGGAGCAGGTTACTTGCTAGAATCCCTGACCAATGGCGGCATTCCCTATTTTGGTGGGGCGAGTTTGTTGACGCTATTTATTGTGATTTATGTCTTTGTGGGTGGTATGCAGTCGGTGGCATTGACCGATGTCAAACAGGGAATTTTGATGTTTGTATTGATGTTCTTGGCAGTGGTGGTCATTGCTGGAAAGTTTGGAGGCATTACAGCCGCCAACGAACAGGTCTATGCACTCAAACCAGAGCTATTTTCGAGAGAGGGTGCAGGCGGTTTTTTTAATGGCAAAAAGTGGTTTAGCAATATGATTTTGTGGTTGGTCTGTGTTCCTATGTTTCCCCAATTGTTTATGCGCTTTTTTGTGTCCAAAGATGCCCGTTCGTTTAAGACAACTACTATTTTGTATGCCTTGATTCCGTCCTTCTTGTTTATTCTACCTGTGATGATTGGCGTGATGGGACATTTATCGTTTCCCGACTTGGTGGGCAAAGAAGCCGACCAGATTTTGCCCAAAATGTTGAGCCTCCACACACCCGAATGGATGGCGGCACTGATAATGACAGGCGCATTGGCAGCCTTTATGTCTACACTTGACTCGCAGCTTTTGGCATTGGGAACCATTTTTTCTAGAGATGTCTACCGCAAATACTTCAATCCCAATTTGTCCCTTGCCAAAGAAGTTCGAGTGGGACAGTTTTTTATTGTCTTGTTGTCCTTGGTGGGTTTGTTGATCGCCTACAATCCGCCCGATTCAATTTTTGCCCTTGCCAAACAAGCCTTTACAGGTTACGCCGTTTTGTTTCCCTCCACCCTAGCGGTCTTGTACCTTGGTCGAAACATTGCGCCTTTTTGTGTGTTGTCTATTATTGTAGGAGAATCCATTGTCCTAGCGGTTTTTATGGGTTGGTTAAATACCGAACATTTGTGGGGATTTGATCCCATTGTCCCCATCCTACTTATCAGTTTTTTTATTATATTGGTCGGGTTTTTATGGCACAAGCTTCAAGCGAAACAATATTGATATGAATTACAAAGCACTCAAATACTTAGCTGTTTTTACGATTCCCCTAGCGGGCTACATCGCCCTAAGTTTTAATGGAATATGGACCTATGCAGCATTGATGTATGCTTTCTTCATCGTCCCATCGCTCGAATTGATCCTTCCTGCAAGCGAGGAAAATATGGACAAAGCCGAGGAAAGCGTTGCCAAACAAGACCGTATTTTCGATTATCTCTTGTACTGCATTGTGCCCATTCAATGGTCTTTGTTGGTCTTATTTTTATATTCCATTCAAGAGCCATTGACCACCTTTGAACTCATTGGGCGGACCTTGTCTTTTGGGGTGGCTTGTGGGGTCTTTGGCATCAATGTCGCCCACGAATTGGGACATAGACGTACCAAATACGAACGTACGATGGCAAAGGCTTTGTTGATGACTTCTTTGTATATGCATTTCATCATCGAACACAATTTGGGGCACCACAAAAATGTCTCAACAGAGAACGATCCTGCTTCGGCAGATCGTGGCGAGTGGCTGTATACTTTCTGGATCAAATCGGTGGTCTTGAGCTATATTTCTGCTTGGAAATTGGAGGGAGAACGCCTAGAGCGCAAGAAGCAAGGATTTTGGTCTATCCACAACGAAATGATTTGGTTTACCGTCTTACAAACGGCTTTGGTGCTGGGCATTTTCGCCATCTTCGGCATTAAAACAATGTTGTTGTTTATCCTAGCAGCCACCATTGGCTTTTTGTTGTTGGAAACGGTCAACTACATTGAACATTATGGTTTGCGCCGCAAGAAAAAAGAGGGCAAAAACTACTACGAAAAGGTCAAACCTGTTCACTCTTGGAACTCCAATCATGCAATGGGGCGCATCTTATTGTTCGAGTTGACCCGCCACTCCGACCACCACGCCAATGCAGGCCGCAAATACCAAGTATTGCGCCACTTCGACGAATCCCCTCAAATGCCCACAGGCTACCCAGGAATGATGATTCTATCATTTTTTCCTCCACTCTTCTTTAAAGTGATGCACCCAATCATCGACCAATACAAAGCAAAACATCCAGACGCACTTGCGTAATTAATTGAAAATTTAAAACTTAAGATTCAAAATTAGCCACTCTGAATTTTAAGTTTTAAATTTTCAATCTTGAATTTTTTTGTTGCATCGCCAGTGGTTCTAGGCTGCGTTATGGTCAGGTTAGCCAACGCATACTTTGGGCTGCGTACCAAGGTTCATCCGCCCGCTCGTCCTACGCTTCAATCAGTTGTAACTAGCAAAAGTCAATCTACATGTAATTTGGATGTTTCCCACCCTAATGGTGTCTTTATAAGGAATTTTTTTTGTTTTATAGTAGGTATTAGTAAAGTAATAAAAGACAATATATTTCAAATTCATCACGAACATAAATATACAACTATTGTCAATCTATTACAAAACTTTCTGTTTTATACACAATATACATACACTCAAGTAACTTCGCATCGTTTTCATAGTCAATAGGTAAAAGCACCTAAAAACCAAGACAACTACCTCAATTTTATGCGAACGATATTACTAGGGATTGCCCTGACAAGTTTATTAAGTTTTTGGAACACTCAAACAGATTCCAACAGCCCTAAAAAGGCTCAAAAAGGCGAAAAACCAGCTAACAACACTCTGCAAACCCCCAAACCCAACATCATACTCTTTATGGTAGACGATCAGGGCTGGGCAAATACTTCGGTACAGATGCATCCTTTGATGGAAACTTCTAAGAGTGATTTTTACCAAACCCCTAGCTTGGAAACGCTCGCTAGTGAAGGTGCTATTTTCTCTCAAGCCTATGCTACTGCCCCCAATGATTTTGCCAGTATGCCTAGTATCCTAACAGGACTTTCGTCTAGCCGCTTAAAAATGACCACTAGCCCCAATTACATTATCAATCAAAGTAAGTACCAAAGCGACTACCAAAACCAAAAGTTACAGGTGCCTTTTTCTTACTACAGTTTACAAGAAAAGAACCTAGTATTGCCCCAATACATAAAGGTACAAGCTCCTGAATATCAGACAGCACACTTTGGGCAATGGCAAATCGACCTCAATCGCCCCAATCCTTGCTTGTATGGATTTG
Source organism: Chitinophagales bacterium (assembly GCA_020631035.1). Lineage (GTDB taxonomy): Bacteria > Bacteroidota > Bacteroidia > Chitinophagales > UBA2359 > JAHDGP01. The sequence continues at coordinate 4,385 of JAHDIA010000549.1, forward strand.
ATGAGTTTACAGTTATGAACCAACAAGCCAAAGCTGCTCCCGACCCCAAACAAACCCAAAGCATCCTCAACAAAGGGCTTGAGTTTATGGAAACCACGCATAAAAACCAGCAGCCTTTTTATTTACAAATGCATTTCAATGCAGTACATTTTCCTTTTGTA
>JAHDIA010000550.1 GCA_020631035.1 Chitinophagales bacterium
TATAATGTTGAAAAAAATTCCAACATTATTTAAAGTTACAAAATAGATGCCAGAATTGTTTAAGTAATGATAAAATAATCAATTAGCAAGCAAGACTCCATTGCTTTGTACTTGAAACACAAGCAGTCATTTAGTTCTCTATCGTATCAATAGTACAGTTCCTTTTCTTTCGAGCAAGTTGCCATTGGTGGCTTCCATTTTGATGTAGTAAGCATACACCCCTTGAGGCCCCATCACATCTCTTACTGTTCCATCCCAACCTTGATTGGGATCAGTGGTTTCAAATACGATTTCTCCCCAACGATTAAAGACAGTCATTTGATAAGCCTGTTCGTTAGGGTACACAAATACAGGTTTGAATACATTGTTGACTCCATTGGGCGCAAAAGCATTGGGGACAAATATTCGAGTAGTTTGACTGATACAAACTTTGTTGGAAAAGCTGGTAAAGGAACGAATGGGTTCTCCTGGGAACTGCGATTCAAATTGGCACTCGACCAAGTAACAATATTGTCCACCAACAGGCGCAGCATCTTCTGGATCACTTACATCGTCTATGTATTGAAAAATATCATTTGCTCCATATATTCCCAAAACAGTCAGGTCATTATTGCCATCTACTCTATACAAAGTATATTGCAAAATATTGGCTCCCTCAATTTCCAATGGATTCCAACTAAGACCATTGGTCAAATCAAAATTGTCTTGTCCTGTTAAAAAGATGCTTCTAGCTGTATCAGATGTTACTGTGACACCACAAGTATTTTGAGCAGAGATGGTATAATAAAATGCTCCTTGTTGGGTATCTACAAAGGGATCAAGTTCCTTTGTTTGAGGAGGAAATGTAAGAGGCCCTAACTCTACTCCTATACCAATGCTATTGATTTCTGGTCCTCTGTTGATATACAAATCTTCAGCAGCACCATTTTCATCTATATTCCATTCCAATTGGATTTGGTTTTCATTGACAACACTGACATTTCTCATATTGATGTAAGCTGGCAATGCGGCAATGTCTATGTCTACAATTGCATTGTTGGATGTTGAAGAATTAACTCCATCACTTGCTACAACATTAAATAAAATGGGGGTAACATCCGAACTTTGAATAATATAATCAAAACTAAATTCATTGCCTGGTACATTGGTTATTAGTTCCGTAGTACCTCCTATGACTTTAAATATATTATAACTGTCTACATTATCCCACCCTTGATAGGGGGTCCACTGTAAACCAATCATATTGCTACACGAATCGTGTTCAGTTGTAAGATGAATGGTAGTATGTGAACCATCATCAAGGGCAGCTCCTGAATTGCCACAAAAATCCATGGATGTAATTGAGTATTGCAAAGAAGTTTCTCCTGGTTCAGCAAATGCATCAGTATAAGTAATGGTTGTAGGATTTGTAAAATCAGCCGTTGGACATCCAGCAAACACTCCCAAACATACAGTATCTACCACTTCATACAAACCTTGTGTACCTTTGACATATACAATATAACCTCCAATATTAGAAGCCTCTAGATGATTCCAAGTCAATAATACCTGCCCAATAAATACCGAAACACCAGATATAGAAGGTGCTGGTGGCAATAAATTGGATAAAGTATCAGATGGCGGAGATTCTATTCCATTGCATTTTGCTCGTAAATAATAATAGGTAATCCCACCAGGCAAAGCACTCAAAATATCATTGGTTTGATCTGCTATTAAAACTTCTTTTTTGAGGGTAAATGGTCCTGTTGGACTCGCCGATTCATAGATATTGATGGAATTGAAGTTGCTCATACAGATATCATCATATTCCCAAGTGAGTTCATTGTTGTTGTTGGTAGTTTCGAACACACATGTTAGCACAGGTGTGTTTTGTGCTGTAAGTGTGACACTCCAAAAAGCAAGGATAATTATAGAGAAAAGACTTTTTTTCAAAACAATAAGGTTGATTTCAACTAAATATGAAGTTGCAAAGTTACAAAATTCGTTACTTGGTAAACGAAAAAGAAAGCTGTTCGTTTTGTTTGAACTTAATTTTATTATAATTTTCGCTCTATGTCTAACGCTTATTTGCGTTTGGTATTTCACAATGCTTGGGTTTCGGCTTAGCTTTGTAAAGCAGATCTATTGTTTATCTTAAAAACTGATTTAATATGTCCAATAAAAAGCCATCTATTTCGGAAATGCGCCAGACTTACGAATCGGGTACACTTTATAAACAAGATTTGGCACAACATCCTATTGAACAGTTCAGTAAATGGTTCGAGGAAGCCCGCAATACAGTCGAAATTAGTGAGGCGAATGCGATGATTGTCGCCACTGTTGATGCTGATGGTATGCCTTCGTCTAGGGTGGTTTTGCTCAAGGCATTGCGTGAAGATGGTTTTGTTTTTTATACCAATTATGAGAGTCGTAAGGGACACGCATTGACACAAAACCCCAAGGTGGCTCTTTTGTTTTTCTGGAATGCCTTGCATCGCCAGGTACGCATTGAGGGAACAGCCGAAAAATTGTCTAGAGAGGCATCGGTCCAGTATTTCCAATCTCGTCCTAAGGGAAGTCAGCTTGGAGCGTGGGCATCGCCTCAAAGTTCGGTTATTGAATCAAGGGAGGTATTGGAGGAAAAACACAAGGAATTGACAGAACAATACAAAGATGTAGAACATTTGCCCTGTCCTGAAAATTGGGGGGGCTTTTTGATTCGCCCGCACAGTTTAGAATTTTGGCAAGGGCGTCCCAATCGTTTACACGATCGAATGCGGTATCAAATGGTCGATGGTAAATGGGTTGTGGAACGTTTGGCTCCATGACTTACCCAATTACATCAAACCAATCATCAATTGTTGGTGTTTGATTATGGGGCAGCGTTTGTGATTCTAGGCTACACTAAATCTGGTTAGCCAACGCATATTTGGATGCTGCGTCTTAAAGTGCGACCATCCGCTTCGTCCTACGCTTCTTGATCTTATTATCAAAGAACCTCAAATTTTATCAGGGTGCTTCTTTTTGACTTTCTTTACAAACTCAAGGGGAACACTCATAATATCGGCAATTTCTTTCTCTTCTATTCCCATTTTTAATAGCTTGATGACTCCCGCTTCTTTCTCGGACTCAATTAATTGACGTTCTTCAGTTCGCCCTTGTTCCAAACCTTTCTTTTGTCCTTTTTTTAGACCTTCTTGGTAACAGTAATCTTCTTCTATGTTGTAGGTGATTGACATTTGATTCAATATTTTGATGGTTTGTTTCTCCAATTTACGCAATTTTGCCAAAATTGTCAACTGATTGATGTATCTATGTAGCTCCGATTCGGAACTAGCCACTTTCTTTAGGCGATTAACTATTAAACGTAATATACCTTCTAGACGTTCCTCTTGATGGTTGCTTAAAATAGCTAAGAGTATGATTTCTGGTATTTGAGAGCTTAACAATTCTTCTGTGTTCAATTCATAGACATTGATGAGTTCAAAGCCTTCAAATATTTCGTCTGATCTCAATTTTGAGCGCATTTTGGCTTTTTTTGCTCCTAGAAAGACCACTACATGAAAAATAGGCATTTGGTATTTGCGATAGATCAATCCGTGGTATTCAACCATTCGACTGAGCATTGCTTTGGCATCTTTTACTTGAAATTCTATGTGAAGGAGCACTTCTTTTTCATACTCATTTTCTTCTAATATTACTCGGTACAAAAAATCGGTTTCCCGTTCAATTGTTTTGGTAATTTTTTCTTGTAGGGCTTTGTATGATTTGATTTTCAATCCCAATTCTCGTTCGAGTAATGGAATGAATATAGATTGTGCGTTTTCTTTGATGATTCGATCGTAAACATTGCCTTGCGATTTATTTTCTTCTTTTGATTTGTTCTTGTCTTTGGGGTTCATTGTTTGAATACATAGTTGAGTTGTAAAATCTTCCTATATATACAAGTCATTTTTTGTAAAATGCAAGTAGAGACGCAAGGCTTGCGTCTGAACACGAAATGGGTGGAAGAAGCGGATGGAAAAAAGAAACGACAAAGGACAAAAAGAACCGATGCCTACGCCTGATGGAGGCACATACCTTGTATGGCTGACAGCAGGGACACCCGAAAGTTTGAAAAAGGGACGCTCCGTTCTAATTAAAAAGTCTATTTAAAACTTAGACCAAACCCAAGCGATGAGTAAGCCAGAAATAAGGTGCCATACGCCCCACCAAGCGGCAATGGATGCCATACCGCCAATGGCTTCGGAATTGACAAAAAAGGTAAAGATGATGGCAAGGGCGAGTCCTGAGTTTTGAATGCCTGTTTCGATGGTGACAGTCCGTCGGTCGGCTTTGGAGAGTCCCATTAGGCGAGCGTAACAAAAGGCACACAACAAACCGATGCCGTTGTGTAGGAGAACAAGGTGCCCAATGCGCCAAATGTAGACATTGAATGCGTCCCAATTGTTGTACAATGCCGCTATAATGAACAGAATGAAAATAATGAGAGAGATCGTTTTGATGGGCTTGATGATTTTGGCAGAAATGTGAGGAAAACGGTGATTGAAAAA
>JAHDIA010000551.1 GCA_020631035.1 Chitinophagales bacterium
TCTTTCATCAATTGTACATCTTCTTCGATTCGATGATAGTGGTCACAGGCAATGTCTCCTGTATGCCCTTGCTCAACTTTGCCAGGAATTTTACAAAAGGCGTCCCATATTGATGGACCCTTGCCATCAAGTTCAGCCGCTCCTTCTATTTGATAGGAGGAAGTAGCCGTTCCCCACAAAAAATCTTTAGGAAAATCATTGGTCATATAGTTAATTTAAAAAGGTGACACCTTTATTTTTCTAAAAAAAATTAGCCATTTAATTTATGCTTTGAAAGGTGACACCTTTATTTATTATAATTTTTTGGGCGACTCTCCTCGTTTCAGACCAACTCAGTCTGCGGTTCGACGTTTCGATGTCTTTTCATGTTTTGTCGGCACTACAGACTTATCCATCCCCCTACGCCACGCTTCCATTTATTGCGCATTTCTACGCTCATTCAAAGCAATTTCAATTTCCTTCATTTTCTTTTCGGTGAGTGGATAGAATAGTAGGGCAACAATACCCAACAAAACGAAAGCGGCAGGTACAATGCTCATATTGAGTTTGATGCCTTCAAGCATTTCAGCGGTTTTGACTGTAGCCTGTCCATCATAATTAAAAAAGTTGAGGATAAATAAGGTAATTGCCCCAGCGACACCGCTACCAAATTTCATCGCAAAAGTACCTGCCGAAAACACCAATCCTGTGGCGCGTCTTCCATTGACGTATTCCGAATAATCGGCAGAATCGCCCAACATCGCAAAAAATAGTATGGGCATTAAGCCTGCTCCAAACTCCGATAGTAATCCAAGTGCAAACATTTGACCAATGGCATTGGGAGGTAGCCAGTACATTAAGGCGGCAAACAATGCCGAGAAGAGTATGCTAATAATGAATAGTTTTACTTTGCCAAACATTTTGGTGAGTGCTGGAGCAAAGACAGTTGAAATCATTGAGATAATTAAGAGGGATAGTAGGTACAAGCCTGCCAAACCATTCTTGCCTCCCCAATTGGACAATGCCCCGAAGAAATTATCGGTATCTTGTACATAGTGGGTAAAGTAGTACATAACAGAACTACCTTTGATGATGTTGTAGGTAACAAAGACAAAACCGATGAATAGTAGAATCAACCAAGATTTATTGCTAATCAAATCTTTGAGGTCTTCTTTTAAATTTATTTTGCTGCTTTCGGGATATGGAACTCTTTCTTTGGTGGTAAAGAAGGTAATGATGGAACAAGCTGCTAATATGGCTGCCAATACATACATGGTATATTGGTAACCAAGGTTCTCATTTCCTTGTCCTAAATAATCTACCAAGGATATGACACCTATGGTGGCGATGATTCCCCCAAAATAGGCTCCGAAAAATCTGTAGGAGGACAAAGAAGTGCGTTCTTCTACATCTCCAGTCATTACGCCCATTAAAGCGGAGTAGGGGATGTTGTTGGCGGTATAGGCTAGGGTATAGAAAATAGAGGTGCCATAAGCCCACGCCAATTTACCTGCTAGGCTTAGATTGGGGGTGGTGAATTGTAGAATAAGTGCTACCCCGAATGGTAAGGCGGTCCACAACAACCAAGGTCTAAATCGACCCCATCTGGTTTTGGTTCGGTCTGCCACCATACCCATAACAAGGTCTGTGATGCCATCTCCCAATCTAATGACAAATAGCAAAGTTGCTACAGCAACAGCACTCAAGCCAAAAACATCTGTATAGAAAATGGGCAAAAAAGGTCCAATGGTTCTCCAAGCGATATTGGCTGCTGTATCTCCTAGAGCATAACCGAGTTTTTCCTTAATAGATAATTTTACACCTTCGTTTTTCATGTGTTTTCTACTATGGTTAACATTCTTATTTTTAAAGCACCATGTATGGTGAAAAGTATGGTGAAAAGTATGGTGAAAAGTATAATATATAAATAATAATTTGTATATTATGGTCCCTATAACAAATTATGGCATTGTACCTTTAAGTAATGGTATCTTCTACTTACACCAATACAATCTCGAATATACTTACCAAAAATGGCTATTTTGTTTTTTTTAATGCATTAATAATGCACAATCAATAGTTTGGGACAAAAGTCATTGGTATTTGAATCATATACCATTCTTGAAAAGCAGGGTGCAATCTTAATTTGGTACTTTAAAGATTCGTTAACAAAACTTACATATGTTATGAAGAAGCTCTTTGTATTATTTGGCAATCGGATGCTGTTAATTTTCTTAGCACTGATGATAGGTACAGGGGTTTGTATGGCACAAACTACCATTGCTGGGAAAATCATGGACGAAACAGGTGAACCACTTATTGGTGTTTCTATATTGGCAAAAGGAACAACAACAGGTACCACCACTGATATTAATGGAGATTTCTCTTTGGATGTACCCAAAGGAGTAGATATGGTGGTCGTATCTTATACAGGATATGAGAGCCAAGAATTAAATATTAATGATACCAATTTCTCTAGCATTGTTTTGAGTGAGGATACTCAGTTGTTGGATGAAATTGTTGTGATTGGTTATGGGCGTCAAAAGAAAAGTGTGGTGACTGGGGCTGTTGGTAAGGTAGAAATTGAAGAATTACTGGCTCGATCTCCTGGGCAACTACAATCAAGTATTCAGGGTAAAATTGCGGGTATTGCTATTACTCCTACTTCTGGTGCTCCCGATGCGGGTTTTAAAGTCAAAATTAGAGGGACAGGATCGAATGGACCAACTGAACCATTGTATATAGTGGATGGTATGCGAACCAGAGACATCAGTTTTATTGAGGCAGCCAATATTGAAAGTCTTGAAGTCCTCAAAGATGCGGCTTCGGCTTCTATTTATGGTGCTGAAGGTGCCAATGGCGTCGTACTTATCACAACCAAAGATGGCAGCGGAGCCAAGGGCGTTAACTATGGTGTACAAATTGGGGTACAGTCTTATAGAGGCAATATGCAATTGATGAATTCTTCAGAATGGAAAAATTATTTGGTCAATGCGGGTGTCGAAGGAGCAGAAGATATTGACAATAGTGTGAATACCGATTGGTTGGATGAGTTGTTTTCCACTGCTCCAGTAATGAGACATACACTTGGATTTGACGGTGGAGACGAAAAATTATCTTATCATTTTGGTGTCAACTATTTTGATCAAGCGGGGATCATTGGTGGAAAAGATATATCCAATTTTAAAAGGTTTTCTGGTAATGTTGGCATCAATGCCAAGCCAACCAAATGGCTCAATGTAGGTGCCAATATGACTGTCGCCAATGAACGCTCAATAGGAGCTGCCAATTTTGGTGATGTAAATGTGGGTGGTGTCATTTCTAGTGCCATTTTGATGGACCCTTCTACACCTGTCACCTATACAGGCGCACTCCCTGGATGGGTAGCAGAACTAGATCAGAATTTATTGTTAAGAGATGAAAATGGCGATGTATATGGCTTGTCTCAAACGACAGATGGTGAGGTGTTGAATCCCAACATCTATCTTAGGCAAGTCAATGGGGATGGTAAAAAAGAAACGACTTTGTTTGGTAGTGTATTTGGAACCATCTCATTTACCAAGGCTCTGAGTTTTACAACAAGATTTGGATTTGACAATATAAATGGAACCAACCACAATTGGACACCCGCTTATTATGCCAATCCAACCAGACAAAGTTCTTCTGCCAACTCATTTTTTACCTTCTTTACCAATCAAGCTTTTCAGTGGGAAAATTTTGTCAACTACAATCTTGAATTGGGAGATGATTTAGAGATAGGTTTACTAGCAGGTACCTCTATTTTTGATACAGAATTTAATGAGTTAAATGGGAATGCTTCTGGTTTGGTAACTGGTTCAGCAGAATCTAGTTACATAGATGGTTCAGAAGATGACTCTGGTGTATTGGGTGACAATAGCAAACAAAGATTGCAATCGTATTTTGGTAGAGCCAATTTGAACATTGCCGACAAATATTTGATTATGGCTTCTTTGAGAAGAGATGGAACTTCCTTATTTACGGCTGACAATAGATGGAAAAATTATCCAGGTGTTTCTGTAGGTTGGGTATTGAGTAGAGAAGACTTCTTTAATGGAGGAAGAGCAGTAAGTTTTGCCAAGCTTAGAGGTTCTTGGGGACAAGCTGGTTCATTGGCTGGTGTAACGCCTGGAGCTGGTGTTGGTTTGTTGCAAGCATTGTTTACATATGCTGGTCAAACGGCAATAGATGCTGTTGGGCTACCCAATAACAACTTAACTTGGGAAACCAGTGAGCAATTGAACATTGGTTTGGATCTTGGATTTATGGAAGATAGATTGACTTTATCTATTGATTGGTTCAACAAACAAACCAAAGATTTATTGACACCTTCTACGCCTCCTGGCTATTTGGGTGCAGCAGGACCATTGGTCAATGCAGGTACAATGAAGAATACAGGATTCGAGTTTGAGTTGGGCTATAAAAATAGAGTCAATAAGCGATTTGAATATGCTGTTTCTGCGAATCTTACCACCATTAAAAATGAAGTAACAGAATTGATGGTTATTATTTTGAGTAATCGAAGACA
>JAHDIA010000552.1 GCA_020631035.1 Chitinophagales bacterium
CGACTTAAAAAATTACCAAAATGAACAACTTCAAAAATTTTCAAATCGACAACAACCAATTGGATAACACTGTAGGTGGTACTTACTGCGGATACAGATACTCTTCTTACTCTTACTGCCAGCCTAGAACTTACTCTTACTGCCAGCCTAGAACTTACTCTTACTGTGAGCCTAGAACTACTTCTTACTCTAATGATTGTTCTTGGGACCTCGGTTCTCTTTGGGGAAATATCTGTGATGCTTTTTCTAGCTTTAGCTGTGATCCAGTTTCTGAGCCTGTTGTAGAAGAAAGAGGTGAAACAACTGCAAGTATCGCTGCTGCTTAATTGAAATAGGAAACTACAATATTCTAATATTTGAGAAAGGTCGTATCCCATTGGGGTACGGCCTTTTTCATTTGTACAAAAACACTATTTTTATTTATAAATTATTGGAGAGCCGACGGAGGAGTAAACAAAATAAACTACGCCTGATAGTAGCGGTGACCTTGTAAAAGCGGATAGCAGGGAGACACCATTGTCCGAAGTTCCCAACATTCCGTTCTCATTCATTTAAGATTTAAGATTGAAAATTCAAGATTCAAAATTCGATCTTAATCTTGTAATTTTAAATTTTAAATCTTGAATTTAAAATTAATAATTCCCTTGACTGTCGGTTTTGATGATGATGATGTTGCTGTCTTGTTTATTATTGTAAACTTCGCCTTGCTTGAGACTTACAGTTGTTCCAACAATTAAATATCCACCATCGCTACACTCAATGACTTGCCAAGCAGAATTGTAGGCTTCTTTTTCAAATTTAAATTCTTTTTTGATGGGGGAGGCATCGAAAGGCTCAATAACTAAATTGATGTCGAATAAATTTCCGATACCCGAAAAACCACAACCAACAATGTCGCCACTGCTGCCAATGACCATAGAACGACCAATGTCTCGTTTGCTGCTGTTGCTACCTGTGGTACTGTTGAGGGTAAAACCTTCGCCTATTTCGTATTTTTTCCATTGGTATTGTTCGTTGGCAAAACTGCCCGAATAACCAAATAAAATAAATTCATTATTGCTATTTATATCCATTGAAAAAGCTCTGGCATCGGCCCCATTTTCACTAATGGCTTCCCGTATAATGCTTTGACTCGGTTTGTCAATTAAAGCAAAATAAAAACTACCACCTGTCGCTTTTCCTTTTTCGCCACAAATTGCCAAGGTTCCAAAATCCAATTCTTTGACCGACCACAAAATGTCGGAATAGGTATCACCGTATTTTTTGGACCAAATAACTTCTCCTACCGAATTGGTTTCGATCAACAAAAAATCATTGTTGTAATTGGCTTGACTATAGCCCGCAATGGCAAAACCACCTGTATTGGTTTGACAAAAACTCATTGGTCTTTGGTGGTCTTCCATTTCAATTGTTTTTACATCATTATTGCTAAAATTTCCATCTTGATCGACAAAAACCAAAACTATATTTTCTGTTCCATTGGTATTTTTATAACCCAATATTTGTAGGGAATTGTTGTCAACAATGATGTCGTAACGCCCGAAAGGATCAACATTCCCTGGCGTACCATCCATTCCATTTCGATCTATGGGTTCAAAAGGTTCGTAACCCGATAAACTTTCAAATTCTTTTTGAACAATCAATTCTCCTTTGGGGCTTATTTTTAAAAAATAAGCTTCGCCATCTTGTTCACCAATGATGACAAAATTACCATCGGGCAACTCTGCAACAGAATAGCCCAATTCGTCTTTGTTTTCTACACCATATACTTTTAAAAATGTGCTGATAGAATCGCAATTTGTTCCCGTCCAACTGCCCGTACATTCACAAATTCCATTGACACAATTTCCGTTGGGTCCACAATCTATTCCAGCACAAGGATTGTCTGGGTTGGTGGGAATATTACAAAAATCACCTGTCCAATTCTCATTGCATTCGCATTTGCCCGTTTCGGTATTGCAGGTCCCATTGTTGCAATTGACATTTTCGCACAATGTTTGCATCAAGTCGTTTCGTTCCAAATCCCAAGATTCACAACTTGTACAAAGAATAAATAATAGTAGTAAGTTCAAACTTAAAATACGCATCCTTAAAATTTAATTTTAGCTGTTGCTGTAAATTGATTTGGAGTAAGCGATAAATAGTATTGATTGGCATTTGAATCGAAAGCGGTGACGGGTTTGTTCTTTTTTAATAATTTAAGAATTAGCCAAGTGCCGCCCAAGCCCAATGCAGCATAGCCACCATATTTGGTCAAATAAGCATAATGATGATAGTCATTGGCTTCTTCGTAATGCTCTTCTCGGCTTTTGTCTGCATAAACCAAATCATCGACATTTAAATAGGTATTGTAAGTATCATATAAATTGTTCGATTTACCATCAAAATAATAACTAGTGCCAAGGCTTCCCATCCCTACAATGATTAAAAAAATAGGTCCGCCAAATTTTTTCTTTTTGGGGAGGTAGGCTTTATTGGGTTCTAAGATTTTGATGTCTTCCTTGGTTTTGGCTTGACTTGCCCCATTTTTTTCATTGGGTGTTTCTTCTTCAAAAGTCAAAAGAGAGTCGCCTTGCTTTTCGTTTTCTTTTTGGGGTATTTTTTGTTTGTTGGTTCTGGCTTGCTTGGTACTTTCTTCTGCTTTGTTAACAGAGGTCGTTTTTACTGGAGTTGCGTGAGGACTTGTTTGCTCCCCCACCCTTTCATTTTCTGTACTGCTTGTATTGACCGTTGTGGCTGAATCTTGAGGGTTTTCATTTAAATTTACTTCGGTCTTGTTTGCTGTTTGATCTATTTGTTGAGGGCTTGGCTGTTGGGTTTCAGTTTCAGATGTTTGCTTGTTCTTTTCTTTTTCCTCCATCAATAAGCTCAATATTTGATCAAACTTTTTTTCTAAATCGTCTACCTTGGTTTCAGTGGTTTCGATTGGGGCGGCTTCTTCGGTAGAGATGGTAACTGCCTGATAATTTTGATTGAGGTCTTTTGGTTGTGGAAAACGAACATCTACAATATAGGGTTCCCAATAAGTATCTTTGCGAATCAATTTAACCTCTGCCACTCTAGAATAAATTTGGTTGATTCTGTCGTTTTCAATAAGCGATATGCCTTCAATGTGTACATCAAAATAAATCAAGGCAAACAGATAGTCTTTTTCAAATACTTTGCTTACATTGATATTGTACAATTTAAATTATACACCTTCTTCTTTAAAATATAAGTATACATTTTTAAGATAGCTTTTGACTGGCACATAACGTGATTTTTGTCTTTTTTGGACCAAGTCATCTTCAACCATCACTTTATCATCTAAAAATACATAGGCATACGATTCATCTATAATGATGTCTCGCTCTTCGACAGCAGTACCTTTATCACCAATAAAATTGAGCATATATTCGTACTGTTCAATCAAATTATGGCAACGTTCAACCACATAATTTTCTTGCGCTTTGTTGATTTCACTTTGTCCAAACACAAGAGTATTAACAAAAAATAATAGGAAAAGATAAATAGATTTGGTTTTCATTTTTTTATATTCAATGTTTTTTGCAAATAATCTTCTTTGTCTCCATCACTAATAGGTAAGGCTTCCGAAATCAGCCAACCCGAATTTTTTTCTTCTCGATTAAAATGTTCTACTACAAAAACCCAATCGCTTACTTGAGCAAAATAATAGCGAATAGACAAAGGTTGAATAAATTTAATTTCTCCATTTTTAACGGCATACAACAATATGCTGAGGTAATCGGGCTGATAGTTATTGGGATAATAGGCACTCAGATTGTTTTTATCATTAAACACCCGATACAAGCCTACAAATCCGACTTCATTATTGCTGGGTGGAATCATTTTGGAAGGATCATTACAATCTGCTTTAGCATATAAAAAAGGTGTATCGGCTCCTGCAATGATCCAACTTGCGCCACCATTTTCGCTTATTTGCACCTTTAATGTCAAATCTATATGTACAAGTTTAGATTTATACATTGCCTCACATTTGACCAGTGCATACCAATTGGGATTGTAAAAACTCAAGCGGGGGCTGTACATTGCAGCCCAGCTAAAATCATCTACTTTTTGTTCGTTTTGACTTTTATAAGTTCGCTCAAACAAAAGTGGTATTTGCTCTTCTCTTCGCTCAATACCCAAAACTTCAGGATTGAATTTATTGACATTAAAATTAAATCTATGAATGAACTCATCTATCTGCTTGACCTTGGCAAAAAGCAATTCACGCTGTGCCGCATCATTGAGTATCGTGACCTCTTGCCCAAAAACTTGAAACGAAATATGGACGAGTGCCAACAAAATAACGAGCCATTTAAATTTAACAATTGTCATATTTTTCGGGTTTCGACCACCTTGATGTCACTCAACAAAACATCCCAAGTTCGCACTGATGTTCCTCCTATATTTTTGGTGATATTGTCCAAAATAATTTCGATGCTTTTTTCTGTTATGTCTTCATAAGCCACTTGATCTCCCGTAATGCCTCTAAATTTTTGCCGTACCGTAATCACCCCAT
>JAHDIA010000553.1 GCA_020631035.1 Chitinophagales bacterium
CACCAACCTCATCAATTGAATAGACAAATTAAAAAATAATATCTTCGCATTTGCATTGCGTTCTACGTAAAAATACGCTTTATTGAATACAGTGTCTAATTTTTCAAACTTATCTAGGCCAAATTGCCCAAAAAACTGCCTTCCCAGTTCTAATTCTCTAGCTGTCAAACGAATTTTGGGGTAATTGGCAACTGTATCCAACATAATTTGACGAACAAAATGCAATACATATTGTACAAAATTCTTTTGGGTTTCTCTATTGTTCCCTGCCATTTCACTAACCCAGCTATTGATTTCAACTACATTTCGGCTACGACAAAAGTTCAACCATCGCAAAAAAACAGCTCCATTGTCTACATTCCCACCTTTCAAATACTGAATGGCATTGCCCAAATGTCCATCTGCCATTAAAACTGCCTGTTTGATGAGTTCTGGACTAATCTGGGTATTAATGTTATTGTTTTTTTGCAAATACTGTTCAATGTTTTCATCGGTAAATGGTCTGACCCGCATAATTTGGGTACGGGACAAAATGGTTGGCAGTATCTTTTTTTCTTTCTCCGTCAACAAAATAATGAGGGTTTGGCTAGGCGGTTCTTCTATGGTTTTGAGCAGTCGGTTGCCCTCTTTGCCCAAGTGTTCTGCCAACCAAATGATGAATACTTTGTACTTGGCTTCAAAAGGCTTAAAGTTGGTCTTGCGAATGATTTCACTACATTCTTCTGCTGTAATGTTGCCTTGTTTGTTTTCAGCGTCCAAATACTGCATCCATTCATACTTCCCCATATAGGGATTCTCTGCCAATGCCTTTCGCCATTGTGGATAAAAATCACCACTTTTGACCTTGGCTCCAATGGCAGGAAAGGTATAATGAATGTCAGGATGTACAAACTTTTTTGCCTTGATGCACGAATTGCATTTGCCACAAGAATCATCGGAAATAGGCTCAAGACAGTTGACATATTGTGCATAGGCCAAAACCAAAGGCAAACTTCCGCTCCCTTCTTTTCCACTAAATAATTGGGCATGGGGAATTTGTCCGTCTTTGGTACGTTCTATTAATTGTGATTTGAGTTTTTGGTGCCCTATGATGTCGGCAAATTGCATAGCATTGTTTTTTGCAAAGGTACAAAACCAAATTGATGTAAATTTGTTACTCGGAAGATAAGTGAAGATAAGTAATGTTGAACAAATTAATCTGTAAAAATGAAAATATCGGTTTTTAGAAAAGTCCATTTTAATGCAGCGCATCGCCTCCACAATCCCAATTGGAGCGATGAGAAAAACAAAGAAATATTTGGGAAGTGTAACAATCCTTCTTACCACGGACACAATTACGATTTGATTGTCAAAGTCAAAGGAGAAATTGATCCTGAAACAGGTTATGTCATAGATATGAAATACCTCAAGGATTTGATAGGGGAACATGTTTTGGAACGCTTCGACCACAAAAACCTCAATGTAGATACGGAAGAGTTCAAAAATGTCAATCCCACTGCCGAAAACATTGCGGTGGTCATCTGGAATATCTTGCGCCACCACATTGATCCAGCCCATGAATTGAGCGTTCGTTTGTACGAAACACCCCGTAATTTTGTGGAATATGATGGGGAATGAAATTCAAGATTGAAAATTCAAGATTATGCGACGAAGGGCAGAGCATGCCACCTACGCCCGATAATAGTGGATATGGCGGCATTTCCTATGTGGTATGTGGCGGTACGTAGAGACAAGGTATGCCTTGTCTGTACAGAATATGCCGAAATAGATAATGCCGCCATAGAAGCGGATAGCGGGGAGAAACCATCATTTGGAAGAATGCCCGTTCCGTCCTAAGCCTTCAAAAACTTCTTATTGGATTCCAAATTTTCATTTTGAAATCCAATTCAAGATTCTGCCACCTCAAAATGGGTGTCGTTGATGGCTTCTTTGATGGCTTGTGGTTTGATTTGTGTTGCATCATAAGTTATTTGGGCATTGGCGGTTTCCAGATCAACCTCACAGCTTTTGATCCCATTGAGTTCTTCGACTGTGGTTTTAACAAAATTGGTGCAATGTCCACAACTCATTCCATTTATTTTCACATTGATTGTTTCCATATAAGATTATGTTTTATTTTTGGGTATTAAATGCCAAAGCGTCATTGATTTAAGATTGGCTTTCTTTTTGATATAAATGTAAAAGTACTTATTTTGTTCCCTAAAAATAGACAAAGATTTGAATTTTGAGTTACTGCTGAAATATTATATAGCATTTACAATTGTAGGAGGCATTACTTTATTGGCAATGATTGCCAATATTGTCTTTGACCGCTTTATGCAAATGAAGAATGAGACTTCTTTAAATGATGGTCCTGAAGCTCAAGGTATAGAGGATAGTGATTTGACTTCTAAAGACTCAAAGGAGGCAATAGAAGAGGGAGATGGTGATGGCGATGCTCCTACTGTTTCTCCTCCTCAAAACACACCCATTGAAAAAGAAGAAGATGCCTTTATTTATCCATCTTTGTTTGAACAAGAAAGCAACTTGGATACTTCGTCTCTTCCATCCTTGGAAACTGACAAAATTAAGGATATAATTGATGACTCCTCAAGAAGTGAACCCAATCAAAGTGGGGATGCTCTAGAGGATGATTGGATAGATACTTTGAAGTCTTTAGATATTGATACAAGTAACCGCTCCTTTAACTTTTTCAAGCGGAGCAATGCACAGCGACCGCCTAAGCTCAATATGGATTCGCCCAAGGTTTCGGATACTTCGCAAGCTCCCAGAAATCCCAATGAACCAAGATAAAAAAACAAAAGCCCGAATGCAGCTGCATTCGGGCTTTTGTTTTTTATTGGATGCTAGAACAGCCCTCGAATCAATTCCCAAATATCTTTGCCCAAAATGAGCAACATCAACGGAATGAGAATGAGCATTCCCACCATTTGTGCTTTTTCGAGGAAGTTGTCGCTTAATTTTCGACGGGTAATCATTTCGTAGGCAAGGAACACCATATGCCCACCATCTAAGGCAGGAATGGGTAGAATGTTCATAAACGCCAATACAAAAGAAATCAGACCTGTCAAGTACCAGAATCTAAACCAATCCCAGGTAGGTCCATAAAACTTGGCAATACCAATGGGGCTTTGAACATTTTCGAGAAATGGCAATTTACCCATTGCAATGAGTGCCATACCTTTCGCATTGTAGTAGATGGTTTCCCAGCCTTCTTTGATGCCATATTTGATGGAACTGCCCACTGAGTAAGGATGACGTGGTGCATCTTCAATGGCTTTGCTGTTAGCAGTAAACCCCATAATGCCCGAAGTATCGACTTGGCTTGTCAATTGTAGGGGTTTGCCCTCTCTTTCGACTAGCAAGTTGACAGTTTTGCCTTTTTTGTCCATCAATTCGTATCTAAAATCCATAAAATTTTGGACTTTAACATCGTTAACACTTAGCAGTTTGTCTCCTTCTTTAAGCCCTGCTTTTTCAGCTGGATAACCAGCTCTGACTTCTTCAACAAAAGATTCTTCTATTTGTCCAAAAAGTGGTTCTCGCAAATTGTAAAGGGTATCGGGTACAGAGATCGTCATTTTTTGACCATTTCGTTCAATGCCCACATCGGCACCAAATCGAATGGCAGGAGAACGCACATCTTTAAAGCGTTCTACTTCTTTTCCATCTACAGTCAAAATTTTATCTCCTGTTTGGAAACCCAAAGTTTTGGCAAATTTATAGGCATATACTCCACTGTCCATTTCTGCGGGCTTAATGTACTCCTTTGCTCCAAACTTGAGTATGCCCGCAAAAATGATGACTCCTAAAATAAGGTTCATTACAATACCGCCAATCATTACAATAAAGCGTTGCCAAGCGGGCTTTGATCGAAACTCCCATTCTTGTGGTTCTTGTTTCATCGCTTCTTTGTCCATCGACTCGTCAATCATTCCAGAAATCTTGACATAGCCTCCCAACGGAAGCCAGCCAATACCATATTCTGTTTCACCAATTTTCTTGCTCCAGAGTTTCTTACCCCAGGCATCAAAAAAAATGTAGAATTTTTCGCAGCGCATACCAAAGAACTTGGCGGCTGCAAAGTGCCCAAACTCGTGTATGAGTACCAAGAGCGAAAGGGCTGCTATAAGTTGTGCGGCTGATATTAGTCCACCCATTTATTTTGTCGGTTTTTCTTTTTTTATTGTATTATTATACGTTTTTGCCTTTTTTTGTCTCAAAAACGCTGCAAAGTTACGAAAATGCTTAGAATCTGTTTAAGTTTTGAACTTTGCCTATCATAATTAAGAGTAATAAGCTTAAAAACGTTTAAGTATGTATGCTATTTTAGGATTTTTTAAGTGTTTTTATTTTGTAGCAATAAATCAATGTCTAAACCAAATTCATACTCAATTGCTGAAGCAAAACTGAGATTTCTTCTATCATCCAGCAAAACTTGTAACAATTCATCCTCTGAAGTACACCAATTTTTTATTTGTTGAATGCGTTGAATCTGTTTAATTCTTTCTTCATATACTTCTG
>JAHDIA010000554.1 GCA_020631035.1 Chitinophagales bacterium
ATAGGACGAAAAGGCATAGTCAAAATATTAAGAAATTTACTTTACAGAGTATTTAATACAATATAAATTAAGTCTTGTCTTGCATACCATCCTCTAAGCCAATCTTGATGCTTTCTTTGGCTGAGTTAAATTCTCGGATACCTTGTCCGAGTCCTTTCATTAATTCGGGAATTTTGCGTCCGCCAAACAGTAGTAGTATGGCAAAAATGATGACGATAAATTCCATTCCGCCTGGTAATGACATATTTTTAAATTTTATAAGTAGTTGAATATAATTAATGTTACATTTTTGATGAGTTTATTTTTGAGTTTATACAATCGGACCGCCGAAGCGGGCAAAAAACGCACTGGGCTGGCATTCCAAGTATAGCCATAGCTATGGTGAGTATTTTTAACGCAGTAAAAGCCAAAAAGAAGCCATCATAAAATACTAAGATAAATTTGTTCAACTACTTAAGTTAATAAATGTTGATTTTGCCTGTTTGTATCCAAGTATCTCCTATGACCTCATAAAAATACATTCCAGCTTGGATGTCCTTTAAATCAAAACTTAAGTTTTGATTTTGGGTGTCGAGCCAGTCTCGGTACAATTCTTTAACCAATTTTCCATTGGTGTCGTACAACTGAATGTTTATGTCTTGGGCATTGCTCAAGTGAATATTTAAATTTAATTGCTCACTTGCTGGATTGGGCCAAAACTGTAGCTGGTGATTGTGTGTGCTTAAGCTATTTGTTGCTGTATGGGTTTTGCCAGCAATAAGAACCAAATCATTTTCGACAAAGTAGGAATGACCTTCTATGAGTTCGTATTCGAGAGTGGTACTAGTATTGCTCCCTTTATGCCAATATTTAATCTGGTATGCTTCTTGGGCAAACAATCCATCTACTTCATTGGTACTAGCGTCGTTTCCATAAACCAATATGGCTAGATTTTGATTTTGATAGACACCTGAACCAACCAATATGCCGCTTTGGTTGTAAATACCAAATTCATCTCCTTCATTCCAATCGGCATTTTCTAAAAATACAAGCGTAGAAGTAGAGGGAGTAATGCTGGCTTGGCCAAAATATTCGCTGAGCATTGCTGTGTTTACAGAGCTAGGACGCAATGCCATCGAGGGATCATAAGTGAGGCTGGTATTGCAACAAACCTTGACCAAATAAGCTTGATTGACTTGCATCGTTCCCAATTGATTGATGCCGAGTGAAGGTAGATAGGTGCCCGTCAAGTTTTTGACTTGTACCACATCACTGAGAATAGAGGCAAACACATTGCTAGGGTCTGCTGCTTGTTCTAGTAAATACGGAATCAAGTTCCAGCCTTCATTGAGTGGAATGGGCGTCGTCAATGGATCAATTGGGATGCCATCAATGTTTAAATTGACCGCTTGGTTTGCCTTGACATAATAACCTTTTTCAGACTCCCAATTTCCCAAATTATTGATGTTGATAGGAGGAATGTAAAAATTGCTTAGGTCTTTGATTTGAACAATATCTAGGGCAATGTCACTCCATACAATATCCATCGCTGGTTCGTTGGGGTAGCAATTGCTAGACAACATACTCCAACCTAGAGGGACAGGAATATTTTTGTTACAGACCGCTTGAGTATTCATTTCTCCGATGGCACTAATGCCATTGTTGGCAAATTGCTCCATATGGCTAACCACTCCATTAAGACTATAAGGAGGAAGCCAGACAACATCATTCATAATCCATTCTGTATTACTGCTTGTTTGCCAAACCCGTATTTCCATTGGTTCATCTGTATCAAAACCATTTTTGCCTGCCTCGGTGCCATCATTTCCATAAACCAAAAATCCTGTTTGTATACCTTGCCATTCGATATAGCCAGCACATTTCATTGTACCATTGTCATTGTAAAATGCGCCCACATAATCTCCAATTTGTAAGGATGTACCATCGAGGTCACTTAGGATATTGTTGGTTAAAATAATTGTATGTGAACTAGGAGAAATTTGATAAGGCCAAGGGAAACCATTGCTAATACAACTGCCATCGTCCACTGTTGCTTGAGGATTGTAATTGGTCGCACTAGGATCAGTGCAGCCATAGACTATACCCGTACTTGTTTGCTGTAAACGCATACAGACATTGCCTCTGAGGGAAGCAAAAGCAGCCGAGACCTGAATGTAATAATTGTTTCCAATACTCAAATTGGCAATGCTTAATTCGTGCCCATAATCAGCACAAGCAACTTCTGTGAGTGCCCCACAACTGCCTTCGTATAAAGTAATGACCTCAGCAAATTCTGACTCTGTAGTAATCAAGAGCGAATCGCTAGTAGTAGGGACAAAATGATACCATATATCGTCAGTAGCATATTCATTGCAGGAGGGAACAAGATTGCTAAAACTAGCTTGAAGATTGGAGCCATTTATACAAGGGTCATTTGCAATGAGTGTTGTTGCTCCTAGACAGTTGTTGTTGCTAGGAGCAGTTGTCGGAGCATTGTTTGTTGTCGCTTCAATACAAAAAATGCCTTCCGATTTTCCAAAAGTACAGTCTGCTCCACTCACTCTGACATAGTAGGTACTACTAGCATTTAAATTGGATAAGCTCACTTGTTCTCCACCAAATCCAAAAGCATCTTGATTGCTACAAGCGACAGGACTTAGCGCATTGCAATTTCCTGTATAGACACTCAAAACATCATTAAAATTGGATTCAATGTTTATGTTGATGGTATTGGTTCCTATTGCGCCAGGAGTAAATGCAAACCAAACACCTGAAGTATTCAGTTCGTTGCAACTTGGTACTGGTCCATCAAAATAGGCACCAATATTACAAGCCATTTGGCAAGGAGCGTCTAATACAAGTGGAAGCGCATTGTTACAGATTTCATTGCTAGCATTGCCCAGTCCTAGTATTTGCACATTGTCTAGTGCAGCCCATCCACCTTGTGCTGCCTCATTGTCTCCATACTCAAAAATGATTTGCATATTGGGACTTTTGTAGGCACTAATGTCAAAAGTGTCTATTTGATTGTTCCAATTTTTTCCTTGATAGGCAGTAAGCATCGTGGTATCTCCATTGGATACTATAGAAGATTTCAAATAAGAATAATTGTAAAAATTACTGGCAGCAATATTGTTTGTTTGCGAAAAATCAAATTGATATACAAGCAATAAACGGCCTATTCCAACACCATTGATATTGGGAGAAATCAATTGGGATTGAATGATATTATTGGCATCGCCATTGTCTACTATATTGGCATTACAAGAACCGTTGATGTGAGCAGCAGTACCAAATGTCCATCCTTGTGTACCAATGAGATTGTTGCTCGCCCAACCATCTGCATCACACTCAAAATCGTAGGAATGTAAAGTTTGTGTATTGGCACCACTAGCCGTAACACTAATGTTGTCAAAACCACAATACCAGCCCCAACCTCCTCCATCATTGTATTCAAACAAGAGGTGCATATCGCAATTGGCATAAGGGCTTAAATCATAGGTTCGGTGAACAGCTTGGTCAAAGGTAATGCCCGCATAATCTTGGTCCTGAAAACGTTCTAGTTCGATATAATTTAAGCCATCAAAAACTTGTATGCTTAAATAATCAGAGCCATCAAAATTTCTAAAAAATACATCTAAGTCTAAATTGACACTGGTGTAAAAAGCAGGGTCAAATGTTGGGGAAATGAGTTGTGCCGACCAAGGAGCACCATTTTCTCCCAAGGCATCATCGTCAAAATAAAAATGACAAGTGCTGTCTATGCTGCTGTTGGGTGCAAAGCCTGTAGTGCTGATATACTGCCCAATTTGATAAAAGTAGCTCGAATCATTATCGGTCCTAATTTCCCAATCCCAGCTGCTAGTAATGGCACAATTGGAAAAATCCTCATACAACAAACTTGTAGTTTGGGCATTGAGCCAAACCGATGCCATTAGACAAATAAAACAAAAAACAGCTTTGGAATTGTCAACGAATGTAAAATAGTTATAAAGAGTTTGCATGTTTTTAAATTTAAAATGGATAAATCATCACCTTTCTTTGATATCTTTCACCTCCTACCTCTAACACATAATCGTATTGTCCAGCCTGCATATTGGGATAATTGTTTCGATTAAATGTATGGGTGTAGCTTCCAATCTCTTGAAAAGAATTGAACAATTCTATACCATCTAAACTCAACCTCACATTGCCTCGTTTGCGAATGGCATATTTAAATTCTATGGTAGCGGCTGCATCTATCTTATAGTTATGCCCCAAGAGAGAGGCAGATTGAACATAGGCAGGGGTGCAAGGATTGGCGATTAAATTATCTATGGTCGGAATAAGATTGTTGTTGACATCTGTACCAATAACTGTATTGACAATGTCCCCATCTACACACAACCAATCTCGCAATAAGGTGGCGTATACACTCCTAAAATCTACCGCATTTTGATTTTCAAACAAAGGAGAACGAGTGTACTGATTTAAAGTGAAATCATCTAATTGAATGGGCTCCCCAAAAAAACCAGGATTGACACCTTGACCAAACATCAAT
>JAHDIA010000555.1 GCA_020631035.1 Chitinophagales bacterium
GGATCAACATTCAATTGTACTACCAATGATTTATACTCACTACTTGTTTTAAACAAATGAATGAGGTTTTGTATGTGCAATTTTCCCTCTCGAATCCTTTGAGCATTCTTGGGCAATTTGACAATTATCTTGCGGATATACATATTTCGAACCATCGAAACAGGCGGAACCGAAGGACCCAACACACATTTGGGCATTTTTTGCTCCAACTGATTCGCAAAGGTAAAAGCAGCTGCATTGATTTTGGTTTTGTCCTTGTGTTTGATGGTGATCTCAATCATACGATTAAAGGGTGGATAGTTGAAATCTTGCCGCTCTGTAATTTCTCTTTGGAAAAAAGAACCATAATCCTCCGAAATGATGTTCTGGAAAACAGGATGGTGAATGGCTGTAGCTTGTATGATTACTTTTCCCCGCTTTTGACGACGCCCCGCTCGACCACTCACCTGTAACATCAATTGAAATGCCCGTTCTGCCGCCCTAAAATCAGGATAATTGAGCAAACCATCGGCACTCAAAATACCCACCAAACCCACATTGTCAAAGTCCAAGCCCTTGGTGACCATCTGTGTCCCCACCAATACATCTATACCTTTTTCCTCAAAACTGTTGATGATTTTCATAAAACCCGTTTTGGTACGGGTCGTTTCCAAATCCATTCGACCCACATGAATTTCAGGGAAAAACAATTTGAGTTCATCTTCAATTTTTTCCGTCCCAAACCCACGCATAATCAAATTGGTACTATCACAATCAGTACAATTGCTTGGAATCTTATTTTGATATCCACAATAATGACACTTTAGGTTGTTGGAGTATTTATGGTAAGTCAAACTCACATCACAACGAATACACTGAGGAATGTACCCACAACTTCCACACAAAACAAAGGGTGAATACCCCCGACGATTTTTAAACAAAATAACCTGTTCGCCTCTATTCAAAGTCGCCTGCATCTCATCCAACAAAGTTTGCGAAAAATGCGAGCGCATCCGCTTTTTCTTAGCTTCTTCTTTGATGTTCACTATTTTTATTTCTGGTGGTTGTACTCCACCAAAACGTTCGGTAATCTGTACCAAACCATATTTTTTCTTCAAGGCATTGTGGAAACTTTCTAGCGAAGGAGTGGCAGAACCCAAAATAACCCTAGCTCCCTGCATATGCGCCAGCTTAATCGCCAAATCACGGGCATTGTATCTAGGAGCGGGATCTTGTTGCTTGTAAGAAGGATCGTGCTCCTCATCTACAATGATCAAACCCAAATTTTGAAAAGGCAAAAACATAGACGAACGCACACCCACAACCAATTTGTATTTGTTTTTTAAGACTTTCTGCCAAATCTCGACCCGTTCTTGTGGATTAAATTTGGAGTGATAAATCCCCACTTTATTGCCAAATACTTTCCGCAAACGCTGAATCATTTGCCCTGTCAAGGCAATCTCTGGAAGCAAAAACAAAACCGTTTGATCGTCGGCCAAAGCCTCCTGAATCAGCTCTATATATACCTGTGTTTTACCACTCGAAGTCACCCCATGTAAAAGATTTACACTTTTATCATCGTGCTGTTTTTTGATGTTTTCCAAAGCCATTTGCTGAATCTTAGTCAACTCATAAGCAATGGTGGTTTCGTGGCTGTGGTTCTCAATAATACGGTCAACGGCTTGTTGAAACTTACTAAATACTCCTTTTTTTATCAATGCATTCAACTGAGCAGAACTGGCATTGGCTTTTTTTTAAGAGATTTTTTTGAGAAACAGATGTGCGGTTACCACAAATACTCAAATAGGCTAATAAAATTGCCAATTGTTTGGGAGCTTTTTCCAATTCAGCAAACAATGTTTGTTGTTTGTCTGGGCTTTTATAAGTAGGTTCAAGACTAATATAAGGAACCATTTTGGGTTTGTAAGAATCGGTCAATTCTTCTTCTAATACAATGACGCCCTTATCCAAAAGTGATTTGATGAGGTAATAAGTATTCTTTTTTTGAACAATTTTGGCGATGTCATTCATCATTATTTCTCCCTGTGTTTCAAGGGCTTCGGCAACCAAGTATTCATCGTCATTTAAGGTCGAATAATCAAAATTGAAGGTGGGATTCATCAAAACTTTGGTTTCACTTGATAGCTTCATGGCAGCAGGCAAAGCCGCAATCATCACCTCACCCAAAGAACACATATAATAATCTGCAATCCATTGCCACAAGCGCAAATGTTCTTTGTGCAAAATGGGGCTGTCATCTAAAATACTAAGAATGGGTTTGGTACGGTGTTCAGGCGGAACTTGCTGAAAAACGTCTAGGACAATGCCAGCATACATACGCTTTGCGCCAAATTGTACCTGTACTCTTTTGCCAATTTCTACATCAGGAAGGAATTCTTCAGGAACCTCATAAGTATATTGTTTATCTAAGGCTAGAGGCAATATAATATGGGCATAGTGTTTGTGTATCGTATCTGCCATTTGATCTTATTTTGTCGTATCGTTTCTAAATCTTAATTTTTATCTACCTTTTCTAGTATCCATAAATGATTTCAATTCAAATTAGTTCCCCAAAAGTAAAAAAATCAATGTAATATTACTAATTCTTTCTTGAAGCGTGGCGTATGAGGATGGATAAGTGTGTAGTGCTGACAAAGCATAAAAAGATACCAGACAGAACTGGTCTGAAACGGGGAGAGTCGCCCCAAAAAACAAGTATTATATTTCAGTTTACAATCATCTTTTTTATTGTGCAACATCAGTGGTTTATGGCTGCACTTAATCTGGTTAGCCAACGCATATTTTGCCCTTCGTACAAGCGTTCATCCGTCCGCAACATCCGACACTTCAAAATTATTTTTGGAATAAACCTACTCAATAATTTATTTTTGTAGTTTTATTTCGCTTTATAAATAGAAAAATCACTTCAGTTAATATGCCTTGGTTTGTTTTATGTTTGTTGATTGTGTGTTGTTCCACTTCTTGTAAGTCGCAAGTCATCATCAACGAAGTATCTTATCGAAATTGGACACAAGTAAAAGATAGAGATGGGCAACATCCTGCTTGGATAGAATTGTACAATCCAAGCAATAAAGATGTGTCTTTAAGTCAATATACATTAAGTGACAACAAAGATGAATTAAGTAAATGGGAACTTCCCCAACAAATATTAAAGCCCAAAGAACACCTGCTCATATTTGCATCAGGAAAAGACCACATCGAAAATTTACACTGGCAAAGCCTCATACAAGCCGAAGATGAATTTCGATATTTTGCTCCTCCCCAAGAAGTTGTTGCTACTTGGGTCAACTTAGATTTTGACGATGGTACCTGGTATACAGGCAAAGGATGCTTCGGTTTTGGCGATCAAGACGACAATACCATAGTCGAAACCCAATATTCAATCTGTGTTCGCAAAGAATTTTACATAGAGGATACAAACGACTTACTTAAATTAATGCTCAATGTCGATTATGATGATGCTTTTGTAGCTTACCTCAATGGCCAAGAAATAGCCCGAAGCAACATTGGGTACGAAGGAGCTCCCGTTGCCAATAATTCCAGTTCTGACCAAGAAGTAGAGGCACAAATGTATTTAAAATATCATCCAGAAAGCGTTGAAATAGCTGAAGAACAATGGAAGGCACTTTTAAAGAAAGGAAAGAATGTTTTGGCTGTTCGAGTATTCAATCACGGAGATTGGTCTGACGATTTGAGCCTCAAAGTCTTTCTAACAGCAGGGCTTAAAAATTCTAATATAAATTATAGAGATGTTCCAAATTGGTGGCAACACCAAAATGGCGTAACACACACCAACTTTAAACTAAAAAAAGGCGAAACACTCTATTTAAGTAATGGAAGGGGCAAAATACTAGATTCCATAAAAGTCAAAAAAGCACCCGCTGATTACAGCTGGGCTAGACAAAAAGATGGAGATAAAAAATGGGTGTTGATGCAAAATGCAAGCCCTAACAAGCCAAACGATGCCAAACAAGCAGTGGACTGTATTTGTAAAACACCCAAGCTCAATCAAGTATCAGGTTTTTATAATGTAGCCATAGATTTACAATTGGATACCATAGACCAAAACCAAACTGTCCATTACACCACAGATGGACGTTACCCGACTACCAATGACCCCATATTTCCCAAGCTTTTAAGCATTAACCAAACACAAGTCATCAGCCTTCGAGCCTTTAGTCAAAAATGTGGGAAGGGTAAGGTGAAACCTCATACGTATTTTTTCAATGTCCCACAAGATGTCCCCATTGTGTCATTGATTGCACCACCAGATTATTTTTTCTCAGAAAAAGAAGGTATTTATATAACAGGGAAGGGGAGAGGTGTCATACACCCATTCAAAGGTGCCAATTTTTGGCAAGATTGGGAAGTGCCCACCTTTGTACAATTTTTTGATAGAAGTCAACAGCCAGTATTGGAACAATTTGTGGGGGTAAAAATCAATGGAGGTGGTTCTAGAGTAATGCCAATGAAAAGTTTGCGTTTGTCAGCAAGAGACAAATA
>JAHDIA010000556.1 GCA_020631035.1 Chitinophagales bacterium
TAGCGCAAAATGTTGCGTCAGAGGAAACACCGAAGGCGGAGGAAGCCCCAAAGGTAGAAAATACGGGAACCGAAACCATTGATGAAATCAAAGCAGAGGTAGAGGACAAACTAGAAGACGATACAACAACGGAATAAAACATACGGCTTTTTTCCGAAAAAATTGTCAAAGAACAAACATACAATGCCAAAGTAGGACAATTTGTTTTGCTTTGGCTTTATCTCAAATCAAATCTGACAAGGCACTATGAACAAATACTCAGAAAGACGCAGCAGACCAGTAGGGGCGGGTGGAACCGAAGGCGGCATTGGTCGTTTTCTACTTGGTATGGTAATGATGATAGGTGGTGTTTACCTTTTGCTCAGCAACATTCACGTTGGCAGCAATTGGGGGGGATTGGGTGGCTTTGGCCGTTCTATCAACATTGGTGGTCGCTCCCTAACTTCTGGCTTTCTGATGATTCCCTTTATGTTTGGTGTCGGACTCATTTTTTACAACTCACGTAGTTATATTGGTTGGTTCCTAGCATTTGCCTCTATCATTGCCCTCATTTTTGGCGTCATCACCAACATCCAATTTCACTTTTACAATCTCAACGTACTCGAACTCATCATTATCTTGGTTTTGTTTGTAGGTGGCATCGGTCTGTTCTTAAGTTCCCTACGTTCCAGCCGTAGCCAGTTTTAATGAACAGTCTTTCAATCTATAGATTAGTGTGAGCGTCGTGTAATTTCTATACAATAAGGAATTACATTTATCGAATCACTCAATTAACCAACTCACTCACTCAACGAATCACTCAATTACTGAATCAACCAATCACCTAATCAACCAAAAGTAGTACGGCACATTTGGATCTTTCATCGTTTCTTTTCTCCCCGCTGTCCACTTATACTTGCTGTTTCGTTGGAGCATTCAGCAAGCTCGTCCCTAGTCTTCGTTCCTCAGCCGTCGGTACTCCCTGCTTCATAGCCCCACCAAAATCAGCAGGTACCGTTTCCATCGGGCGTAGTGGAGTATATTTAGTTCTTCGTTGTGTAAATTTTATTTCTGCTTATATTTTTATTCTAAAAAATTATCACACTAAATTTGTATTTATATCACAAAGGTGGTATTTTGGGATTTGTGAAAATGGATAATTATTGTTTTGCATTTATTGATAACCTGATAATATTAGAACAATGAAACTTTACTACACATTTTTTATCTTATTATTTTTGGTTAGTGCTTGCTCAACAACACCCAATACACCTGAAGCCATCAAATATGCAGAGGCGCAGAAAATCACGAGTACTGGTGCCCAATTTCCAGACTATGAATTAAAGACCAATAACGACAAACTAATTTCAAACAATCAGTTTGATCAAGGCTATGTATTTTATATGTTCTGGGGAACTTGGTGTGCCAGTTGCATTGACAACATTGTTGCAGTTCGAGATATGAAAAAACAAGGCTTGTTAAAAAATGTTCAATTTATCAGTGTCTCTGTTGATAAGGAACGAGATAAGTGGACACAATTTATTTACCAATACGATATGGACGATTATATGGAAAATGTCTTGATAGGAAAAGACAGAGAACACATACTAAGTAATTTTTTGTATAAAGAAGGGATTTGGGGTGACACAAAACAGTTAGTATATCATTATATAACACCTGCATATTGTCTGGTTAAAGATGGAGTAATTGTAGACAATCATCCCAGGATTTTGCCTAAAGATAAGAAGAGATTTTTAGCCCAGTTCAATTAGAGTAACAGAGGAAAGGCGCAATTTGCCTCCAATTGATAAGGCATTATTAGACTTCATTTACTGCTCCTGAAAAACAATAGAAAACCCCAGAGCCTGAACAATGATAAGAAAATTAGAAAACCTAGCATCCCTTCCATTTTCGACTTGTGAAACAAAGACACGGGTTTTACCAAAATAAAAATAAAGAAGCGTCGGACGAGCGGGCGGATAAACGCTTGTACGAAGGACAGAGCATGCGTTGGCTAACCAGACCTAGCGTAGCCACAGAGTCAGAGCCGTTGCCCCATCATAGTAATTAAGTTGATTAGGTAAGTAAGGACAATTTTCACCCAATCACCCAATCAACAAAGAACAGAAACCATTCCCCCAACTCACAATTAATTTCACTCCATCCCTTCTCTAATCTTTTCCATCCGTCTACGATTGGCACCCATATCCGAATGCCCTTTACGAGAGGCTGAGCGAAAATGAATCAGTCTGCGTTTTTCATCAAAGTAAAACTCTACATCATCCACAAACATCATAGCCTTAAATTCATATTGGATATAAGGTCCTTCATGTTTGACCATAGTGGCTTTAAAATCTGATTCAATCAATTGAATCAATTTTTGTTGAGCCACTTGAAGATTCCCCTTAAAAGAAATGGGATCAATAGCGGCCTTGCCCTCACTGGTTTGCGACCAAACACAATTGGGCGACTTAGGGCAGTCAATAAACTTTCCATTGGTATAACCCAAATTATCGGGGCGAGTGCCCGCACAACTACTCAAAAAAAGCAAGAATGCTACAAACAATGGACTTAAAATATATCTTTGCATAGAACTTCATAGGTTTTGTTAGTTTTCAAAAATCTTCTTTGGTTTAAGTCTTTGGCACAAGTAGACTTTTACCCTAAATAATGAATATAAATAAATGACGGAAGTCTAAAACTTCCCTAAAATATACAAAAAATGTTTGAAAAATTAGAACATCTTGGCATTGCGGTCAAAAATATAGAACAATCAGATGCTTTATTTAAACTTTTATTAGGCAATACTCATTATAAAGTTGAAGGAGTTGAATCCGAAGGAGTTAAGACAGCTTTTTACGATGGAGGCAATGTCAAAATCGAATTGCTTGAGGCTACCAACGAAAACAGCCCCATTCATAAATTCATTGAAAAGCGAGGCGAAGGATTGCACCACATTGCCTTTGAGGTAGACAACATCCATCAACGAATGGAAGAACTCCGCCAACAAGGATTCCGACTACTCAATGAACAACCCAAAGATGGAGCCGATAACAAGCTCATTTGTTTCATTCATCCCAAAGATACCAATGGAATCCTTATTGAACTTTGTCAGGATAAAAATAAAATTAACTCGACAGAAGAAGAATAGATAAAATGCAAATTGAACGAAAACCAACATATCACGCTGAGATAAAAACTCTGCAACAAAAATTTCGATTGCCTTGTGGGGTCGAATTGCCCAACCGAATCTGTAAGTCGGCTATGAGCGAAAACATGGCAGATGAGGGAGGCAAGCCTTCTCAAAATATATACAATCTATACAAAATTTGGGGAGAGAGCCAAACAGGTTTGATTATTACAGGCAATGTAATGATTGATTCTAGGAGCTTGGGCGAACCTTACAATGTGGTAATCGAAGATGAACGACACCTTGCAGAACTTAAAAAGTGGGTGGAGGTATGCCAATCAGAACAAAGCCATTTGTGGATGCAAATCAATCACCCAGGTAGGCAAACACCCAAAAGCCTTAAAAAAGAAGCAGTTTCCCCTTCTGATGTTCAACTCTCCCAAAAAGCTCTTTTTGCCAAACCTCGTGCCTTAAAAAACAAAGAAGTTTACGAACTAGTGGAACGCTACGGAAATACAGCACAAATTGCTAAAAAGGCAGGTTTTGCAGGAGTACAAATTCATGGTGCACACGGTTATTTGGTCAGCCAATTTTTATCACCATTGACCAACCTAAGAACAGACGAGTGGGGAGGAAGTCTTGAAAAAAGAGCCAAGTTCGTATTGGAAGTCTATAAAAATATGCGCTCCAAAGTAGGAGATGATTATCCCGTTGGCATCAAAATCAATTCAGCCGATTTTCAACGTGGAGGTTTTTCTGAAGAAGAATCTATGGAGGTGGTTGATATGTTGTCAGAAATAGGAATAGACTTAATTGAAGTGTCAGGCGGAACTTACGAAAAAGCCGCAATGATGGGGGTTACCCAAAAAGAAAGTACCTTAAAGAGAGAAGCCTACTTTTTGGAATACATCGAAAAAGTGCGCAAACGTACCCAAACACCACTTATGTTGACAGGTGGATTTAGAACATTGGAAGTAATGGCAAAGGCGATAAAAGAAGACAAAGTAGACATAGTTGGCTTGGCA
Source organism: Chitinophagales bacterium (assembly GCA_020631035.1). Taxonomy (GTDB): domain Bacteria; phylum Bacteroidota; class Bacteroidia; order Chitinophagales; family UBA2359; genus JAHDGP01. The sequence goes on from JAHDIA010000556.1 coordinate 4,135, forward strand.
AGACCATTTGTTTGGTTTCCACATTTTCCCAAAGAGTTCTTTTTGGGCATTCGAAACAACTGTTTTTACGAAATGCCCAAGGTGGGACTCAAATTTATAGATAAAATGGGTTTTGTGGACACCATATGGCACTCCAAGCAATTACTCAATATTGCCAAGGGCAAAGGCTTTGATTATACACTATCAGGCAAAAGAGTCCTGTGGCAAATGTTTAGAGAACAAGTTGGATTTTAGAATTTTTCGAGTTTAGAATTACGAATTTGAGATTTTGGCTTATAAGATGTATTATTCTACATTCTACATTCTACATTCTACATTCTACATTCTACATTCTACATTCTACATTCTACATTCTACATTCTA
>JAHDIA010000557.1 GCA_020631035.1 Chitinophagales bacterium
CGTTTCAGACTTGCTACTGCTGGTTTACTCTAGATGCTCAGTTGGAACAGCACACTTTATGCCACCAAGCACACGCCACGCTTCAACAAATAAAATGATGTTACAACAAGAATAGACTTATTCAGCGAGAAAATAATGCCCAAAACATAAAGATAGCAGTACCCCTAACAGAAAGAAAATAGTACTACAGAAACACAAAGAAACTATGAACTGCGGACAATGGACCATCGACCCAAAAAATCACCAAATCCGCTTAAATATCCTATCCCAACGAATGGCTGTTTTGTGGTACCATTTGTAGCCAGGTTTGACAGAGAAAACCACCCAACTCGCTTTTCCAATAATATGATCTTCAGGAACAAAACCCCAAAAACGGGAATCAGCGGACATATTTCGGTTATCACCTAAAACAAAATAATAATCCATTTTAGGAACATAAGTATTGGTATAAATGCCATTGATTAAAATGCTGTCGCCTTGGACTTCAAGCTCATTGTCTTCATAAATTTCTATGAGCTTTTGGTAGAGTGGGAGATTGACGCTTGTAAGTTCCAGAGTATCTGACTGTTTGGGTACATAAAGGGGACCAAAATTGTCAACATTCCAAGGAAAGTTTTCTGAATCAAAAGGGTAGAGCATTTCGTGCGGCAAAATGATGCCTTTGTCTACTTGTACCCGTTCAATATGTTGAATGTCGGGATCTTGGGCAATGGAATCGGCTATGGCAGATGGCATTGTAAATTGATAAAGCCCTGTAGAATTGCGTCGACCACCTTCTTGTAAATCCCATTTTTTCATCCATTCTTTGCCTAGGCGTTTTTCTTTGGATAAGATGTAGTAATTGTATTGTAGATTGTTAGCCTCATCCACAAGTTCACCATTGATAAGCAAATTTCCATTGATCATTTGAAGGGTATCCCCTGACAATCCTACACATCTTTTAACAAAATACTCTTTTCGATCTACAATGCCCTTTTCTCTGGGATAGTTAAAGACCAATACATCATTTTGTTTGATGCTTTGAAATCCTGGCAAACGTCTATAAGGCCATAGTACAGCTTCTGAGTAGGCTTTGCCACCAAAAATAGGCATTTTTTTGTGGGCAAATGGAAAAGCAATAGGGGTAAATGGCAATCTTGCCCCATAGTTGAGCTTGCTCAATAGAATATAATCTCCATTGAGTAAGTTTTTCTCCATAGAAGAACTTGGGATAACGTTGATTTCAAAACAAAATAAACGAAACAACAATGCAATGATAAAGGCCCAAAAGACAGCTACAATCCACTCTCTAAGAACTTTCTTTTTTCTTATTTGAGCTCATACCAATTTATCCATATCTCTAATCAAAATGCGTTTGCGGTCAAAGTAAATCAGGTTTTGCGTTCTAAGCTCATTGAGTACTGTTGTAACAGTTTGCCTAGAAGTCGCTGTTAAACTCGCAATGTCTTTGTGGGTCAATTTATTCCAAATGAGGGTTTCATAACCTACTTTTTTACCATACTGTTCAGCTTGTGATTTGAGGAAGTCCACAATTCGGGTACGGGCGTCTTTAAAAACCAAGTCTGCTAGCTTGTTTTCAACCCTTTTGAGCCTCCAACCAATGATTTTTGTGATTTTGAGGCTAAGTTTGGGGTTCATTTGAAACATCTGTTCAATATTGTGGAGGTCAAAGACACAATAGACCACATCTTCAACTGCTTGGGCAAAATCTTCACGCTTGCCTTCGCCAGTGAGCGACATTTCCCCAAATATTTCTCCTGGTCTAAGAACAATTTTGAGGATTTCTCGTCCATCATCCGTATAATTACCTACTTTAATGGTGCCTTCTTTGAGGAGGAAAATCTTGTTGGACAGTTCGTTAGGGATATAGATGAACTCATTTTTTTTGACCCCTTTCATCATCGCCATACGAGCCATTTTCATTAGTTGTTGTTCTGAGAAGCCTTCAAATAGGTTAAAATTCTCAAAATACCATATTTTATTTTTTGCCATTAGAGTTATTTATATGGGTACAAACTTAACTTTTATCGCTTTTATTTGTTAAAAAACATAGTTAAAAAAATATAATTGTCGGCTAGAAATTTTTATTAGCAAATTAATCACATTATTTTTGAACCATAAATTAAAAAAAAATCAAGAAGATGAAAAAGTTTTTTGTTCTATTTGCAATGATGGCATTTTTTGTAACTGCTTCAGCTCAAGAGGCAGCTACTGGTAAAACTTGTACAAAAGCTGAAAAAGCTAAATGTGCAAAAACTTGTACAAAAGCTCAAAAAGCTGCTTGTGCAAAATCTGGTAAATTAGCTGTATCTGACGAACTTAAAGATACCAAAGTTGATGGTAAATTTATGATGAGTGAAGAGCTACAAGCTAAATTGGTTTCTGATGGATATGACGTGAAATCTTGCCCAATGAGCGGTTCTTATGCTACTAAGACTTGTTCTACGTCTGGAAGCACTACTAAAATCGCTATGTGTACTTCTAGTGGTACATTGACTAAGGCTTACACTTGTGGAAAGTCTGGTAAGGTTGAAAAAACTGCTGTGACTATGGAAGATTTGATGGAAGGTCAAAAAGTAGTTAAAGAAGCCAAAGTAAAAGGTACTGCTAACTTAGAAGGCAACAAAAAAGCTGCTTGTTCTAAGTCTGCTAAGAAAGGTGCTTGTTGCGCTAAAAAGAAAGCTGCTGGTAATAACTAATCAGTTAGCTTATTGACTTACAAATAAGAAATAACTTTGCAAGCCCGTCGAAATTAGGTTTCGACGGGCTTTTTTTGTTCAATTTTTCTCTGTATTTTCATCTTGTATTATTGTTGCTAGTCTATGAAAATTATCCTCAAATACTTTTTTCAATTTATATTGGGTGTCTTGGTCTTGGTTTTGGTCCTTGTTTGTTATCAATTACTAGGACGCCTTGTTGCTGAAGCACGGGCGAAAAACAACCTATTTGGAGAAGTACAAACAGTAAAAAGAAGGGGGATAGAATATAGAGATTTAAACAAAAATGAACAACTCGATCCCTATGAAGATCAATCTCTCAGCATTGAAGAAAGGGTAGAGGACTTGATTGGTAAAATGACCATAGCTGAAAAAGCAGGTATGTTGATGCATCCCATTATGCCCATCACACCCGAAGGAAGCTTGCCGCCCTCTTATAGCTTTGAGTGGTATTTTGCACCAGTGGATGTATTGATCAACAAACACATCAAACACATCAGTCTGGATATGGACATTGGTGACCCACAACGAATGGCGAAATGGCACAATGAAATCCAAAAAATGGCTGAACAGAGTCGTTTGGGGATTCCTGTAACAGTCGCCTCTGAAGCACGCCATTCCCTGTCTTATGGTTTGGCAAATACCATTCACAATAAGTCTCTTTCACTATGGCCCAATCCACTTGGACTAGCAGCCACAGGAGACACAGAACTGGTCAAAAAGTTTGGAGAGGTGGCAGCACAAGAATACAAAGCCCTTGGTATACGTTCTGCTCTACATCCAATGAGTGACTTGGCAAGTGAGCCTAGATGGGGGCGAATTATGGGAACCTTTGGAGAAAATGCGGAATTGAGTGCCCAAATGATAGAAGCTTATATTGAAGGTTTTCAAGGGGCAACCATTGATGAAAACAGCGTAGTTTGTACCAGCAAACATTTTCCTGGAGCAGGGCCACAAAAGGACGGTTGGGATGCTCTGTTTCATTATGGAAAGGATATGAGTTATGAGGGCAATAATTTTGACGAACATTTAATCCCCTTCAAATCAGCCATTCAATCCAATGTGGGACAAATGATGGTTTACAGAGGTATTGCGTCTGGTCAAACCAACCAAGCTGTTGGGGGAGCTTACAATTCTGAGATAGTAACAGACCTTTTGAAAACCGAATTGGGCTACAATGGGATAGTGTGTACCGACTGGAATATAGTACAAGCCATTAAGTTTTTTGGACTGGCAGTTGTCAACCCCAAAGACTATGGTATGCAAAATGCCTCGAACAAAGATAAATACTTGACGGCAATAAATGCAGGTGTCGATTTGTTTATGGGGGAATTTGATCCAGATAACATCATTGATTTGGTAGAAAGTGGCAATATAGATACGGCTAGAATCAACCAATCTGTTCGCAAACTTTTAATTCAAAAATTCAAATTGGGCTTATTTGACAATCCTTATGTAGACGAAAACAAAGCAGTTGCAGTATGTCAAAATTTTACAGCCAGAGAATTGGGAAAAAAAGCAATGATGCGTTCCTTGGTCTTGTTGAGCAATAAAATCTCTCAAAATGGCAAAACCTTACCCTTGGATAAAAATGTCAAAATTTATATTGAAAACATCAATCCAGAAGTGGCAGCTAAATATGCGCAGGTGGTAGACAATGTAGAGGAGGCAGATTTTACTATTCTAAATATTTTTGCTCCTTTTACCATACGAGAAGGAACCGACGAACAATTGCTACACCAAGGAAGTTTGACCTATAACGAAACTGACTTGGCAT
>JAHDIA010000558.1 GCA_020631035.1 Chitinophagales bacterium
TATTTTCTTGGACACCTGAAGTTGGTAAAATTTCTGAAGGCGGTTTCTGGCCTGCCCCTTCTCAAATCCAACCTCAGTGTGCAAGACAATTGAGATTTAACTTGATGTTGGCTTCGGCGGCTGCCAATTATGGGGTGGTCAATGACTTAACTCCTTATGGCTTAAACGGAACCAACGAAGATTTAACTTTTAATGTTGAACACTTGAGTGCTGTTGCTGGTAGCTTTACTTTAAACATCAGCTCTAGCAGCCCTTATGTGACCAACATCGCCAATCCCAGCTTGACGACTCCTGTTTTGTCTGGTGCTGATTTTGCGACTGTTTCTACTGGTATCACTTTGTCTTCTGCTACACCAGCAGGTGAACAAATTGACTTTACCATTACGGTCAACAATGGTACTTATGATATTCATACCATTACCATTAGCAAAGTATACAAGCCTGTTGCATTGTTTTCTGATAACTGTTCTAATTTAAACAATTGGAACACTTCTTCTTGGGGAATTACCAACAACACTGGCAACAATGCAAATGGAGCCATCACCGATTCTCCCAATGGAAACAGTAGCTCAGGAACTTATACCATTACATTGGCAAATCCTATCGACTTGTCACAAACACAAGATCCTATATTAGAGTACTACACCAAATGGGATGTATTGCGCATCTTTGACTACGTTCAGGTTGAAGGTTCTGTGAATGGTTCGTCGTGGTCTGAATTATGCGGTACTTATACCAAACAAGGTGTAACAACATTGGATTTCAACAGCAATACGACAGAACAACCTGCGGGTGAAGGCTTGTACGATGGTTTCCAAAAAGACTGGGTTCGAGAACAACTTGATTTGTCTGCTTATGCTGGATACAACAACTTCTACATTCGTTTCAAAGCTTATACCAAAACCAATGCCAATGCTAGAGATGGTTTCTACCTTGATGACATCACTGTGTATCGTGAGCCACTGGGACACTGTGAAGATGGTGTTCAAAATGGAGATGAAACTGGTGTTGATTGCGGTGGTGCCGATTGTATTGCCTGTCCTACTTGTGACGATGGAATTCAAAATGGAGATGAAACGGGCGTTGATTGTGGCGGCTCTAACTGTGGTATATGTCCACCTGAGTACTGCCCTACTTTAGAATTTAATTCAAGTACTGTTATTGGATACGATCCTGGGCAAGACTTTGGACCAGCAGTTTATCAAGATGGTGGTTCCACTTTGTATATGGATGGTAATGCTTGGAAGGCCATGGAAATCAATTATACTGTTACACCAAACACTGTTTTAGAATTTGATTTTAAGAGTACGAATCAAGGGGAGATACACGAAATTGGTTTTGACAATGATTTAATTGTTGCTCCAGACCATAGAGTAGTCGTGTATGGAGATCAAGGATATGCGGGAACATTTAGCAACCCTACTTATTCAGGAAGTGGAAACTTTGAACACTTTACCATTCACTTGGGAGCCAATTTTACAGGTACTTATACTTACTTGGTTTTAACAGCAGACGACGATGCCAGTAGTGCGGGCAATTCTTATTATAGAAATGTAAAAATCTATGAAGATGAAGACAATGATTTAGTTTGTGACGAATTTACTTGTACACCAGGAACGGCTTGTGATGATGGTGATGCGTGTACAACTGGTGACGCTTACGACAACAACTGTAATTGTGTAGGAAACTTACAAGATGCCGACCAAGATGGGGTATGCGACACAGATGATATGTGTCCTGGTTTCGATGATACTTTGATTGGACAAGCTTGTAGTGATAGCGATCCGTGTACTGTGGGGGATACCTACCAATCTGATTGTAACTGTGTGGGTACTTTTGCCGATGCGGACAATGACGGTGTGTGTGATGCTGAGGATGTTTGTCCAGGTGGCAACGATAATGCAGACGCAGACGGAGACGGCACTCCTGATGCTTGTGATACTTGTGATGCCTCTCTTGTAGGTATAGCTTGTGATGATGGTGATGCCTGTACTACAGGGGAAACTTACGATGCCAATTGTAACTGTACTGGTGGGACTTTTGCTGATGCCGATCAAGACGGGGTGTGTGACGCAGATGATGCTTGTATGGGATTCGATGATACTTTGATTGGGCAGCCTTGTAGTGATAGCAATCCCTGTACGGTTGGAGATACCTACCAATCTGATTGTAATTGTGTGGGTACTTTTGCCGATGCTGATGGAGATGGTGTGTGTGATGCAGATGATATTTGTGCCAATGGAAACGACAATACTGACACAGATGGAGATGGCACCCCTGATGCCTGTGACAATTGTAATGATAACTTGATTGGTATGGCTTGTGACGATGGAGATGATTGTACAACAGGTGAAACTTACGATGCCAATTGTAACTGTACTGGTGGTACTTTGTTAGATGTTGACAATGATGGGTTCTGTGACCTTGAAGATCAATGTCCTACTTTAGAATTCAACGACAATAGCGTTTTCCAATACGATCCAGGTCAAGACTTTGGTCCAGCTACTTTTATGGATGATGGAGCAACTATTTATATGGAAGGCAATGCTTGGAAAGCAATGGAAATCAATTACAACTTTACACCCAATACAGTATTTGAGTTTGACTTTAAAAGTACAGCACAAGGGGAAATCCACGAAGTTGGTTTTGACAATGATTTGATTGTTGCACCTGACCACCGTTTGGTTGTCTATGGCGACCAAGGATATGCAGGAACATTTACCAATCCTGTTTACGATGGAAGTGGGAACTATATGCACTACACTGTTAAACCAAGCTTTACGGGATTCTTTAAATACTTGGTATTGACAGCCGATGACGATGTAGATGGTAGTGGTAATTCTTACTACAGTAATTTCAAAATCTATGAAGATTTAAATGGCAACCAAATTTGTGATGACAATACAGTTTGTAGTACTATCGGAAGTCCTTGTGATGATGGTAATGTTTGTACCACAGGCGATGTAGTAGATGCCAACTGTAATTGTGTGGGAACATTCCAAGACAGTGATGCCGATGGTGTTTGTGATGCCGAAGATGTATGCGATGGTGGAGATGATACCATAGATGCAGATGGCAACGGCATACCTGATGATTGTGATGGCGAGTTCTGTTACTACACCACTTTAGATGAAGAAGACTTTGAAAGTGGTTGGGGGATTTGGATTGATGGTGGTATTGACGCCAGAAGAGATATAGCAGATGCTTCATATGCCAATAGTGGAGACTATTGTATTAGACTGCGTCGAAGACACGAAGAAGCGACCATTACTACTCAAAGTTTAGATTTAAGTACTTTTGATGAGGTAACGATTGACTTTAGTTATATTCCACGTAGTATGGACAATGCATCAGAAGATTTCTGGTTACAAGCCTCTTTAGATGGTGGTAACACTTATACAACTGTAGAAGAATGGAATCTAGGCGATGAATTTCAGAATGGTGTAAGATATGCTGCATCTGTCAACATGGTTGGCGTATTTACTTCTAATGTTAAATTTAGATTTATCTGTGATGCCAATGGTAAATGGGATTTGGTTTACCTAGATGACATAGCCATATCTGGTTGCTCCATTGACCCCAATATTGTTCTTGAAGATGTTTTGGGTGAGGGTGCTGGTAACAGAGTAGATGAAGACACAAACTTGATCCCAGATTTAGAAACAGTCAAGATTACTTTGTATCCCAATCCTGCCAATGACTTTGTTAACATTTATTTACCAGAACAAATTATCGAAGACATTGAACAAGAGTTAGCTGTGAATATCTATACTTTAGATGGAAAATTGGTCTTCTCACAAAAATATGATCCAGTATCAACTTTGCGTATAGATCTCTTTGATTTAGACAGTGCTCAAATGTATGTTATCAGAGTGGATGCTCCTTACAAAAATATATACACTGAAAAATTCATAAAAGAATAATTAATTTTTCAATCAATTAACTACAACTCTAAGGGATAAAGGCAGAATGTCTTTATCCCTTTTTTATTTACTTTTTGAACGGAACGCTTGGACTTCGGTCGATGGTGTGTCCCTGCTATTCGTTTCTATGGCGGTAATCCCCTTTGCCTACGTTTGCCAGTACAAACACACCGCCATGTGTCCCTACGAACCGCTTGACCGCCATATCCACTGCTATCGGGCGTAAACATCGCATCTTTTTGCCCTCCGTTGCAACTCTCATCTATCCGCTTCACGCCTTACTTCTTAATCCACACAAAAATTAAAACATTTTTTATTAAAAAATAATCATATTTATTTAACTTTGATAATAAAATACTTACAAACAATGATTTACAAAAAACCCCCTATAAAAACCCATAGCAAATTATTTTTCCCTTTAGCAGTAATTTGCATTATAAGCATCACCAAGCTCAAGGCGCAAATTATAAATGATTTAGGGACCATTGCTCAAATGGAGTATTTGAGTGAATCCAAAACACTTTATCAAAGAGTTGAAGTCAACATCCAAAATGATGCTGACA
>JAHDIA010000559.1 GCA_020631035.1 Chitinophagales bacterium
TAGATTTTTTGACCTTTCATCAATCTTACAGTTACGAAGAATTTGTCGAAGGCATCAAGCCCGTACTAGAAGAAAACAACGAACAATTGTTTTATGAACTTTCGCAGGGCGTTTTTTACAATGCCAGTCTCAAAGCTTTGGAGAAGGCAGGCTATGGTAGTTTCTCGGAATGTATAGAAGACGAAGCGGCAAACCGACAAGAAAAAATCCAAAATGCCGAACCGCATTATTTAATCATAGACGAAATCAATCGAGCCAATGTGTCCAAGGTATTTGGCGAACTCATCACCCTCATAGAAGACAACAAACGATTGGGGAACAAAGATGAAATTTGGACCGTCTTGCCCTATTCCAAAACCAACTTTGGTGTCCCTGCCAATTTGCACATACTAGGGACAATGAACACTGCCGACCGTTCCATTGCTTTGATGGATACCGCCCTCCGTCGCCGTTTTGAGTTTGTAGAGATGATGCCACAGGCGGAATTGCTTAGTGAAGATATAGAAGGCGTCAACTTGCAAGAATTACTCACTACGCTCAACCAACGCATTGCCTTTTTATACGACCGAGACCACACCATTGGACACGCCTATTTTATGCATGTCAACAATTTGCAAGATTTGGCAAAGCTGTTTAGAAACAAAATTATTCCTTTATTACAAGAATACTTCTACGAAGACTGGGAGAAAATCGCTCTCGTACTAGGCGACAACAAAGCTTGGGGAAAAGCGGAGGAATGTAAAATGATTCAGCAAATACAGTCCTACGAGTGGCAAGCCCAGAAAGCCCTCTTTGGCGAAGAGTTGGAAGAGTTGACCCATAAGAGCAATTACCAGTTGCATCCCAAGTTGCAGGAAGAAAGATACGATGAAATTGGGGTAGCGTTTTTTAGGAGTGTTTACTCAAAAGAGACTGCCAAATAGAAAAGTATTTTATGAATCACCACACCATACAAGAACACGCCACCCTCTACCGCCAGTCCGACTATCCCAAACTAGCATCGGACTTTAGTACGTTGGTTTTAAATGACATCACTTTTAACAAACTCTGGCGGTATGGCATCGAACAACAAGCACACACAAGCGAAGCCAATCGCCTATTCAGCATTGGCAAAAAAAATGGAAAGGATACCATAAAGGTACACAATTATGTAGGCGTATTGGAAACCCAAGACGGTACCAGCATCGAAATACTTCCCAAAATTTTGGGTTGTGATACCCTTGTTAATATCCGCAAAATGTTGCTCAAAATGTTGGCTTGTTTAACCGATATGCCCTTTATCAACATAGGCGAAGCACACTTGCAAAGCAACCATCATCCCATCATTGAAATATTTATTACTGCCTTTCTAAACGAGCTAGAACGCCTCATCAAAAAGGGTATCCGAAGAGATTATGTAGAGACCACTGCGAACCAGAATTTTCTCAAAGGCAAATTGCTTTTTCAACAACAACTCAAACACAATCTCACCCATCCCGAACGTTTCTATGTACAATACGAAGCTTTTACCAGCAACACTGCTCACAACCGACTCATCAAAAGCACACTCGAAAAATTGGCGACCCTTTCCAAGAACATCGAAAACCAAAGCCGCATTCGACAACAATTGTTCATTTTTAAAGAAGTTGCTAGTAGTAACAATCCCTACAAAGATTTTCAGCAAGCCCAACCCAACCGTCTCTACCAACACTACCGAAAAGTCCTTAACTGGACCAAGGTATTTTTGTTCAATAGAGCTTTTAGCAATGTAAGGGGAAAGCATTTTAACCAAGCTATTTTGTTTCCAATGGAGCAAGTATTTGAAGCCTATGTAGGTAAGATGCTCAAAAAATATATAGGGGAGGGGAGAGTCCTTTTACAAAATACCCAAAGACATTTGGTAGACATTCACCAAGGCAAAAGTTTGTTCAAATTGCGACCAGACATTGTCATAGAAAAAGAAAAAGCCTATACAATCTTAGACACCAAATGGAAGACCATTAATACCCAGTCAAGCCAACAAAATTATGGCATTGAGCAAAAAGACATGTACCAATTATTTGCCTACGGAAAAAAGTATGCCACCACCAAAAAAACAAAACTTATTTTGCTTTATCCCCAGCAACAAAACTTCCAACAAGCCTTGCCCACTTTCCATTATGACCCACAATTGGTTCTACAAGTATTGCCTTTTGATTTGGTAGGCAATGTGGAGAAGATGATAAGGAGAATAGAAGAGTATTTATAGTTTTTTAATTTAATCACAAATACTGCTCCCCCTTCATACGACGTACATCCCCATTGATTTCTTTCAATCGAGCTTCTTCATTCAAACGATAAATCAACAAAGCATCTTTGGTATCTACAATACAAAGGTTTTTGACACCCTGTACAATGACCAATTTTTCATTGGGAGCAGACACCAAAGTATTTTCTGAATCATACACCATCACATTGGCACCACGTAAGGCATTTTGGTGGGTGTCCTTTTGAGAATTGTCCCAAGCCGAGGTCCAAGTACCCAAATCTGACCAGCCAAAACTTGAAGGCAATACAAAGACATTTTCTGCTTTTTCCATTACACCGTAGTCAATCGAAATATTGGGGCAAATAGAATACGCCTTTTCTATAAAGGCAACTTCTTTTTCTGTATTGTAAACATCCATTCCTTCTTCAAAAATATCTGCTACTTCAGGCAAACATTTCATAAAAGCTTGAGTGATGGCGTCCACATTCCACAAAAACATTCCTGAATTCCACAAAAAGTCACCGCTTTCCAAAAACCGTTGTGCAATCTCCGAATTGGGTTTTTCTGTAAATGTTTTTACTCTAAATACTTGCCTTTCTTCTTCCTCTTCCAAATACTGGATGTATCCATAATTGGTATCAGGACGAGTGGGGCGAATACCCAAAGTCAACAGAGTGTTGCTACCACTTACAAAATCCAATCCTGCTTGCATAATTTTATAAAAAGCCTCAGGCTTGGTAATCAAATGATCAGAAGGAGCCACTATTAATTTGGCATAAGGGTTTTTTGCCAACAGCTTATAGGCAATATAGGCGACACAAGGAGCAGTATTTCGACGGAAAGGTTCTGCCAAAATATTTTCCTTTGGAATTTCAGGCAAATGTTCGGCACACATATCAACATATCTATTGTTGGTAATGACATAAATATGTTCGGCTGGCACCATCTTACGATACCGATCAAAGGTCATTTTAATCAGGGAGTCACCTGTCCCCAAAAGGTCCAAAAATTGTTTAGGGTGTTGTTTTCGACTCTCTGGCCAGAATCGACTACCAATGCCTCCTGCCATAATTGCTACGTAAGTGTTATTCATATAACAAAGATAAAGAATCTCTTTGATTTTTAGAACGGAACGTTCACTCCCTTTGTTGATCAGGACTCCCTGCCATACCATTTCTCTTTAGCGAAAATTGTCAAAGAACGTTTTTTATTAATGTTGTTCCTCACATCCCAGCAAAGAAAATGCAAAAAACTCGACCATTTTCTCTACTTCCGAATGATCCTCCCCTTCAATATTAATATCAGTCAAGCGAGGCAAATGTTGGGCAAAATAAATATGATTGTTGCCCATCTCAAAAATATTACTCGCCAAAGCACGAGGATAAGGAAAATTGGGTTTGAGTTCCAATATGACCTCTGCGACCTTAGCCACCAATTTTTTGTAGTTCAAAAAGAAGCCTTCTTTGTTTTCTACATCCACTTCCTTGGTATGATAAGCCTTGGCACCTTCAGCTATAATGAGGCGATGCAAGACATTCTCATTCACATAGGCAGTAACAGGATTGTCCTTTGATGCCAGCACCAAGGTCTCAATAATGATCTTCAAACGCCTTTTGGGCGACTCTATATTCATCGTCTGAAAATCAATTAAATAGCTCACCCATTCCCAATACCAAGACACCAAGTAAATCAAAAACAGATGTTTGTTCTCAAAATAACGGTAAATAGATGCCTCAGTTGACCCCATTTGTATAGCTAGCTTTTTAAAATTGAACGCCTCAAAGCCAATCTCATCAATCAATAATATTCCTTCCTTAATGATTTTTTGACCAAGCGTTGTTTTTTGTGGGTCCCGCAGATACAAGCCTTCATTCAAAGTTATGGTAATACCAATGGCCATGACTCATTTTTTTTCTATGTTACTTTAGTCAAAGTTAATAAATGATTTGTAAATAAACTACTACTCTATTTGATTAAAATACTATATTAATTAATAGTATTACTATTATATTCTTTTCAAAAGCCTATTAATACAAGGTTTTACGCTTTTAATGGACATACATATAAGAAATTTTTCAGTATTTTGGGAGGAAGTTTCTTTTGCTATTTTGCCCATTTCTTCAAGGGTATCCAAAGGAAATATATGAAATACCTTCTTTTTTGCACAGAACGTTCAACTTTCAAACCATCTCCCTGCTATCCGTTACAAGTCCTTCTATGTTGTATTCCAAGTTTTAGGGGTGTTTTTTTATCTTTTT
>JAHDIA010000560.1:0-242 GCA_020631035.1 Chitinophagales bacterium
AATAGCTCTGCTATTAAGCGCAAAATGAGCTTTAAATTGACTCAAAATTCATCATTTTCGCTATGAAATTCAAAGTCCAAACATACTCTTATAGACTTTTGAATTTGTGGGGGATTTTTTAAATTTGTGGAAAATCCCTCACAATTTGAAGCGTCGTACCAAAGAAAGATTGAAGAAAGTACTCCCTACTCCACTGCTGGATGTCTACCACAAGTGGAACCAAGACCGCTATGATAAAAAGC
>JAHDIA010000560.1:252-4480 GCA_020631035.1 Chitinophagales bacterium
ACCAGCACTCTCTCAGCCATGCAAGAGAGGCGTTGCAAAATAAAAAGATTTAAAAAATTAGCTCGTACTTGCAATCTAAATCTTGAATTTTCAACTCATATCACACTCAACTTAATAAAATTCGTAGGTCCTCTCTCAATTATTGGAATACTACCCGTATTGAGTACAATATCCCCTTTTTCTAAGAGTCCCTTTTCCTTGAGAATTTGGTGCAAATCGGCTATGGTTTGATTGCTTTCTGAAAATTCGTCGTATTTGTCGTAGTAAAAAGCACGCACCCCCCAAAGCAAGTTGAGGGTGTTGAGCAAGTCTTCGTTTTCGGTAAAGGCATAAATTTTGGCTTTGGGACGATAACTTGCTAGGGCAAAAGCTGTATGTCCCGATTTGGTAGTCGCAACAATGGCCTTGGCTCCAACCTCATCGGCTATAGAAATTGATTTGTAACAGATGGCATTGGATAAAAAATTGGAGCTTGATTGATCTAGATGGTGTATTCTGTTGTAGATTCTAAAATCCTCTTCTGACTTTTCCAATATTCGCTGCATTGTTTGCACCACTTTGGCAGGATGTTTACCAACTGCTGTTTCACCACTCAACATCACCGCATCGGCTCCATCCAAAATGGCATTGGCTACATCAGTAATTTCGGCACGAGTGGGAATGGCTTGCTCTATCATACTTTCCATCATTTGGGTGGCAATGATGACAGGCTTGGAATCAGCAATACATTTGTTGACAATCATTTTTTGAACGGTAGGCACTTCTTCTACTGGTATTTCTACACCCAAGTCACCTCTAGCAACCATTACGGCATCACTGGCATCTATGATCGCATCCAAGTCTTTGAGGGCTTCGGGCTTTTCGATTTTGGCAACGATTTTTGCTTTGTGACTTTTGAATTCCAACATTCCACGCAATTTGATGATGTCACTCGAACTACGTACAAATGATAGGGCTATCCAACTAACAGACTTTTGTAAAATAAACTCCAAGTCTTTGATGTCTTTTTCGGTTAGGGTTGGAATAGATATAAGCGTATTAGGCAGGTTCATGCCTTTTTTTTGTTTGACTACTCCACCATAGACCGTTTTGAGTTTAACCTCCTTTTTGTTTAATATTTGTTCGACAACCAACTCTATTTTTCCATCATCCACCTTAACAGTCTCCCCTACTTTAAGGTCTTTTGCCAATCCTTTGTAAGAGACAGGCACTTTGTCTTTGGTCCCATCAATTTCTTCAGAAGTAAATACAATGGTGTCTCCTGTTTCCAGCTCAAAAGGTTCTTTGATGACACCCAATCTTATTTTGGGACCTTGCAAATCTGCCAAAATAGCAGTATTGGTTCCCAATTTTTCATTGGCAGTATGGATGTACCCTATGGTTTGTCCATGATCTTCGTGACTACCATGCGAAAAATTGAGTCGAAATACATCTACTCCTGCGTCAATCAGTTGTTCAATCATTTCGGGTGTACTACTACTAGGTCCCAAGGTAGCAACTACTTTTGTTTTTGTTTTTGGATTGCTCATATAGTTATGAAGTGTAGATTGGAAAAAAGGATAAGTCGCAAAAGTATCATTAATTGCCTTAAATAAAGATGTTTATATGAATAATTCTTATAAATATTATGTTAAGTGTAGCTTAGAAGCTTGGAATATCAAGCCTCAAATAGGCATAAGAAAATTAAAGATGCGAGGCATTTATTAGGAAAAACCTCTTATTGGTTACTTTTTTCAAGTCAAAAGCTTTACTTTTGCCCAAATTTTAATCAAAACATTTATAAAATGTCTGACTTCGAGTCTAAAATAATCAAAATCATTGTGGATAAGCTAGGTGTTGATGAGAGTGAAGTAACTCCAGAGGCAAGCTTCACCAATGATTTAGGAGCTGATTCACTTGATACTGTTGAATTGATTATGGAATTTGAAAAAGAATTCAACTTATCAATTCCCGATGATGAAGCTGAAAAGATCCAAACAGTTGGAAATGCGTTTGAGTATCTCAATACAAAAATGAATGCCGCTGGATAAAAATGCACCATTAAGACTGCATTTTTTATTCAAATCTTATTATTTCTCTTAATTTATTTGTTAATTAAGAGCTTAAATGAAAGACACAAAAGTAGTAATAACTGGTTTGGGAGCATTGAGTCCAATAGGTAACACTTATGAAACTTATTGGAATGCCTTAATTGAAGGTAAAAGCGGGGCAAATCCCATTACTTATTTTGATGCATCGAGTATGAAAACTCGTTTTGCCTGTGAATTAAAAGACTTTGATCCACTGGCATTCATCAATAGAAAGGAAGCCCGGAGAATGGACCGCTTTACACAATATGCTATGGTGGTGGCTGATGAAGCCATACAACATGCTCAACTCTTAACACCCGATTTAGACTTAAATAGAACTGGAGTCATTTGGGCTTCAGGGATAGGCGGTTTAGGAGTATTTCATGATCAAGTTAGAGATTATACTGAACGTGGAATTGGCAATGAACATTACCGTTTTAACCCATTTTTTATACCTAAAATGATCAGCGATATAGCTCCTGGTCATATTTCTATAAAATATGGATTTAGAGGACCTAACTTTGCAGTTGTCTCTGCTTGTGCTTCTTCTACCAATGCCATAATTGATGCAGTTACTTACATCAAAATGGGACGTGCTGATGTCATCATCACAGGAGGCTCAGAAGCAGCAGTGGTAGAAAGTGGTGTAGGCGGATTCAGTTCTATGAAAGCCCTCTCTGAACGCAATGATGACCCATTAACTGCCTCTCGACCATTTGATTTGAACCGAGATGGATTTGTATTGGGTGAAGGGGCTGGATCTTTGGTCTTAGAATCGGAAGAACACGCTCTCAAAAGAGGCGCAAAAATCATTGCCGAAGTGGTCGGCTGTGGTATGTCTGCTGATGCTTACCACCTTACAGCACCTCATCCAGAGGGATTGGGTGCTCAACTTGTAATGAAAGATGCATTGCGAGATGCCAATTGAAACATAAGCGATATAGATTATATAAATGTTCACGGAACCTCCACTCCATTGGGAGACATAGCAGAGGTCAAAGCCATACAGGCAGTTTTTGGTGAACATAGTTATCAGTTGAACATAAGTTCAACCAAATCAATGACGGGACACTTGCTAGGCGCAGCAGGGGCCATCGAAGCGATTGCTTGTATTGGAGCTTTACAACACAATATTGTTCCACCAACCATCAATCATTTTACCGATGATCCCGAATTTGATTCTAATTTAAATTTCACATTTAACAAAGCACAGCAAAGAGACATTCAATACGCCCTAAGCAATACTTTTGGTTTTGGCGGACACAATGCCTCTATTATCCTCAAAAAATATTAATTATTTTGCGTGCTTTAAGAGTTTTTTACAACAAATTCTTCTCTTCTGACAGATTACTGTTCAATGAGATTAGAAAATTAGTCGGTTTTACTCCTTCCAATTCGGCATTGTTCAAATTGGCATTTCGGCACAGCTCTAGTGCTCCCGAAGCCAATAAAAGCAATGAACGTCTGGAATATCTAGGTGATGCTGTTTTGGATACCATCATTTCTAGCTATCTTTTCAAAAAATATCCTAAAAAAGGGGAGGGTTTCTTGACAGAAACCAGGGCCAAAATCGTCAGCCGTAAAAAGCTAGGAGAAATTGGAGCCAATCTAGGTTTGCAAGAAATGCTCGAATACAACAAAAGCCATGTCATCATCAACCCAACCATTTTGGGCAATACACTCGAAGCACTCATCGGGGCTGTATTTTTGGATGGCGGCTATTATCATACCCAAGATTTTGTCATCAAAAAAATCATTGTTCCCTATATCAACCTCGATGTTATCCAACAAACCGAATTCAATTATAAAAGTAAAATCCTTGAATGGTCGCAAAAATTCAATCACAATATCGAATTTGACACCATCGACCAGCAAATCCTAGATGGCAATACCCGCCTATTTGTCGTCGCCCTCAAAGTAGATGGCAAAATCATTTGCAAGGGCAAAGGCAAAAACAAAAAATCTGCTCAAAAAGACGCCGCTCGTAAGGCATTTGAAAAACTCAACATCAAATTAGATGAATTGATTACTACTTGATGTTTTTTTGAATGGGACGGAATGTTAAAGGCTTCGTTTGAATGTGGTGTCCCAGCTATCCGCTGCTACTCCTCGTATTGGGCGAATGCAATTCGCCCCTACTCGGGGTATCCGCTACTATC
>JAHDIA010000561.1 GCA_020631035.1 Chitinophagales bacterium
TTCGACGATACGTACATTGTTAAAAATGATTTCAACCTCATTGGCTCCCAAGTTTCTGGTAAGGATTGCTGTAGAATCAATTTCAATGGCAGAAGATGAAGGAAAAGACGAGTTTGGTACAGCAATAGGGTCAGTACCATCAGGATTAAAATAGGTAAAATACAAATGGTATTGATTTTCTGTAGAGATATTGCTATCCCCATTAGGGTCATCGTCTGAATCTGTTTTTTTACAGGCCACTACAGTCAGTAAGACCATACAGATCAAACACAGAAGGGTTTTACTATTTTTCATTTTGTAGTCTTTTTTGCTAAATTGAGTTCAAAAATATTAACGCTATGTAGTATTTCAAATTGTCTACACTAAGCTATTGAGTATGTGAAAATTAAGAGTATTTTATTCAGCTTGGCATTGGTAATTGGCTATCTATCTATTTCAATTGCAAGATTCAAGCCAAAAATAATGAATCTTAAAAAAATTTGCTCGAAAATATTTATTAGACCATAAAAAAGCCTATTTTTGCGCTCTTAAATAAATTTTATTAACAATGCCTAAGATTAAAACAAACTCTAGTGCTAAGAAAAGGTTTAAAGTCACTGGTTCTGGTAAAATCAAAAGAAGACATGCTTTTACCAGCCACATCTTGACCAAGAAGAGCAAAAAGAGAAAGAGAAGATTAGCAAAAGCTGCTATTGTACACCCAAGTGAGGTGAGAAGAATAAAGAAAATGTTGAATATATAAAATTCAATTAATCAAATTCTTTATTAATTTTATTATCAAACCAGATTATGGGTATTAAGCATTCAAGCTCGAATCGCCCATCGTCAAAAACAAATTTAGAATGCCCAGAGCAAAGAATGCCGTTGCGTCCAGAGCACGGAGAAAAAAAATGATGAAAAGCGCCAAAGGTTATTGGGGGCGCAGAAAAAATGTATGGACAGTAGCCAAAAATGCGGTTGAGAAAGGTTGGAGTTATGCCTATCGTGACCGTCGAAATAAGAAAAGAGAATTTAGAAAATTATGGATTACTAGAATCAATGCGGCTGTACGTGAACACGGATTGAGTTATTCTGTGTTTATGCACAAACTAAAAGAAAACGACATTGACATTAATCGCAAAGTTCTGGCTGATCTTGCTATGAATGATCCAGAGGCTTTCGCTGATATTGTCAAAAAAGTTAACTAAAACACATTGGTTTTTTAGTTTTCATAATTTTAGTGGTTAGAATGGAAAAAAGGCTCGACATCGTCGGGCCTTTTGTTGCTTTGTAAACAAGACAAATCTCAATATCTTGTAACATTTCCGTACTATTTCTAGTTTTACTATACCTACATATCCTTTTAATTTTGATATAAGCATGCTTAAAACAATAAAAATAGGAGGTGTACCTGAACACTTCAATCTTCCTTGGCACCTCGCCATCGAAAATGGTGCATTTCAAAAAGAAAACTTAGATATTCAGTGGACCGATTTTTATGGTGGTACAGGAGCAATGACCAAAGCCTTACGTGAAGGCGAAGCAGATATTGCTGTAGTATTGACTGAGGGCATCATTGCAGACATCATCAAAGGCAATGGTTGTAAAATCATTGGTCAGTATGTCAAATCGCCCCTTACTTGGGGAATCCATACAGGAACAGCTTCTCCTTTTCAAGATGCCAATGAACTCAAAGGTGCCCGATTTGCCATCAGTCGTTTTGGTTCTGGTTCACACATTATGACTTTTGTAGATGCCAACAACCGTGGCTGGAATCCTGCTGAACAACAATTTGTTAAGGTGGGCAATTTGGATGGGGCAAGAAGCTCCTTGACTGCAAGAGAAACAGATGCCCTACTTTGGGAAAAGTTTACCACCAAACCCTATGTGGACAATGGCGAATTGAGACGCATTGGAGAAACGGTTACCCCTTGGCCTTGTTTTGTAATGGCTGCCAAAGAAAGTTTTGTACAAGCAAACCTAGAGGAGGTCAAAAAACTCCTAAGAGTTATTCAAAGAAGTTGTAGCCAGTTTATGTTCCAAGCAAATGCGGCTGAAGTGTCTGTTCAAATGGTCGCTGAACGCTATAAACTAAAAGTAGAAGATGTCAAGGTCTGGTTTGGACAAACTCGCTGGTCTACCAATAATTTGATTTCGAGGGCGGTTTTGCGCAATGTAGTAGACACCCTCAATGACGTAGGCGTTATTGAAGAAAGAGTTGAACCTGAAGACTTGTGTGCAATGGACATCATTCAGTTTGAAAGAGCAGTGTTTAATTTTTCAGACAAAGCAGAGCAAAGCAATTTTTTCAATTCCACTGTACCCCAATTATTGGAAAAAGCACATCCCAATTTAAAGGCTAGGTGGGGTTTGATGAGTTGTCAACATATGATTGAGCATTTGACCAACGCACTCTTTTTATCACTCAAAAAGTTTGAGCTTCCTTTGGTCTTGGAAGGCGAAAGGCAACTCAAGGCTAAAAAGGGCATTTTGAGCAACAAAGCTTTTCCAAGGTCTGTCGCCATTCCTGGGCAACAAAAAGAACCTGTCCCCTTACGCAAAGCCTCAATAGAAGAATCAAAAGCAAAATTGTTGGAAAGCCTACAAAAAACCCTAAGCTTTTTTGAACAAGAGGAAAACCAAGCTTGGGAAGCCATACATCCTTATGGTGGTAGCTTTAATGTAGAGGAGTGGCGTACATTCCATTACAAACATTTTGTCCATCATTTTAGGCAATTTGGTTTGATTGAATAATTTTCGTAGAATGACTAATTTTACCCTATGATTATTGAAACTGCCAACCGACTCAAATCGGTCAAAGAATATTATTTTTCTCGCAAGCTCAAGGCCATCCGAAAATTTGTTGAGGAAGGACGAGACATCATCAATTTGGGTATTGGCAATCCCGATTTGATGCCTTCACAAGAAAGCATAGACCAATTGATTGAAACCGCCTCACAGAACAATACCCACGGTTACCAAAGTTATGTGGGCATTCCTAAATTTAGACAAGCCATTTCTGAGTGGTATCAACGAACATATGCGGTTGAACTCAGTGCAGACAATGAGATTTTGCCCTTGATTGGCTCTAAAGAAGGCATTATGCACATTTCAATGGCATTTTTGAACAAGGGAGATAAAGTCTTGGTTCCCAACCCTGGATACTTGACCTATTCGTCAGTGAGCAATTTGGTAGAAGCCGAAACACTTGTATATGAATTAGATGCACAAAATAATTGGCAGCCCAACTGGGCTCAATTGGAAACTTTGCCCTTGGATGAGGTAAAAATTATGTGGGTCAACTACCCCAATATGCCAACAGGTGCCAATGCTAGTTTTGCCGTTTTTGAAAAGTTGGTTGCCTTTGCCAAGAAACACAAAATCCTCTTGGTCAATGACAATCCTTATAGTTTGATTTTGAATGAGCATCCTATGTCCATTCATCAAGTAGAGGGTTCTAAAGAAGTGGCTTTGGAACTCAATTCCTTGAGCAAATCGCACAATATGGCGGGCTGGCGGATTGGGATGTTGAGTGGAGCGGCGGATCACATTCAGGCAGTGCTCAAGGTCAAGAGCAATATGGATTCGGGTATGTTTAGGGGATTGCAA
The DNA here is from genome assembly GCA_020631035.1 of Chitinophagales bacterium. Classification (GTDB taxonomy): domain Bacteria; phylum Bacteroidota; class Bacteroidia; order Chitinophagales; family UBA2359; genus JAHDGP01. Next base: position 3,589 of record JAHDIA010000561.1, read on the forward strand.
GAGGCCGCCATTAAAGCATTGGGCAATACAAAAGAATGGCATCAAACACAAAATGCTATTTATCAAAAAAGACGCAAAATTTGTGAGCGTATTTTGGAGGAATTGCAATGTCCTTTTGACGTACAACAAACAGGTTTGTTTCTTTGGGCAAAGATTCCCGATTGGGCAGAAAATGGAGAGAAATTCTCCGATTACATCCTAGACAATACAGATGTATTCATTACGCCTGGCTTTATTTTTGGAAGTGCTGGAGAGCGTTATTTGCGCATCTCACTTTGTGCCAAGGAAGAACGATTGGAAGAGGCATTACAAAGAGTGCGTTTGTTGTTTGCCATTGCTTAAATTATTGGTTCTTTGACAGAAAGTGTGGTGAATGTGACAAGCAAAAAATGTAGGGAGTCCCGATTGTATCGGAAAAGCCTTTGCTTGTAACTATTCACTTCGTCACACTTAATCTCAAAGAACGAAATTATTATTGTATTTTTCTAACTTTGAACTATGATTGTAAGCATTATTGGTCTAGGATTGATTGGAGGATCCATGGCTATTGATCTCAAGCGGTGTGCTTTCGCAACAAAGGTCATTGGTGTGGACAAGAGTGAAACACATTGTTCTGAAGCAATGGAATTGGGTTTGGTAGATGAAATCAAAAGCTTAGAAGAAGCCATTTGGTTGGCAGACCTCAGCATATTGGCTATTCCTGTTGATAAAATCATTGAGATACTTCCAGGCATTTTGGACAAAATCAGCAAAAATGCGGTAGTCACAGATGTTGGTTCGACCAAATCTTTGCTCATCAAAAGTATCGAGAATCACCCAAAACGGTTTTGTGCCATCACACCCAATGGCAGGAATACACTGGTCCCAGTGCCGCTATTAAAAACTTGTT
>JAHDIA010000562.1 GCA_020631035.1 Chitinophagales bacterium
TGTTTTATAGTAAAAGTTACAAACAAATTTGCGTGAGGGATAATAGCGGTACCCTGTACTGGGAGAGGCTTGTGCGGCAAGGAGGGACGACGGCTGACGCAAGGAAGACTAGTACCGACTATGCCAAACAGCCTAAACCAGTGCTGCGTACAAGCGGATAGCCCGACCCAAGAACCTGTCTGAAAACCTCTTACTGGTCTGTGACCTCGTCTCGACTACAGCAGAGGGTTTTCAGGCAGGTTCAAAGGGACACGCCCAAGTAATTAGAAAATTCAACATTCAATCAAACCGACGAAGCGGATTTAAAATTCAATCGGATCGCCGAAGCGGGTTTTTACTCAGAACAAATTGTAGTCCCAAGAAGCTTGGGGATCAAAAAATAGGTTTTCGCCTTTCAAATACATTGGCGAATCAAAATTATTGGTATACAATTTTCCTGTTCCGAGTCCTTGGGGCATTTTTCGATTTTCCTTGCCTGGTTCGTTGATGAATTGGTAGGTCCATTGGGCAATGGCATTTAAACCAATATTGCTCTCCAATGCCGAGGTCAACCAAGAGCCAATCTCCTGCATCTCTGCCAAGTCTATCCACTCTTTGGAGGCATCGAATCCCCCTACAAGACTTGGCTTTAAAATGATGTATTGAGGTTTGATGGTTTCTAGTAAGTTCTGTTTGTTTTCTTTACCCAAAACCCCTATCAATTCCTCATCCAAAGCAATGGGCAAAGGAGTTTGTTCACAGAGTTTTGCCATTGCCTCCCACTGCTTTTGTCGAATGGGCTGTTCAATGGAATGTAAATTTAATTCAGACAATCTTTTGAGCTTTTCGAGCGCATCCTCTGGAGAAAAAGCACCATTGGCATCTACTCGTAACTCTAGAACATCTGGGCTGTATTCCTCTCTGATTTTTTTTAAAATATTGAGTTCCTCTTCAAAATTAATGGCTCCAATTTTGAGTTTGATACACTGGAAATTTTGTTCTAATTTTTGCTTGATTTGTTCTTTCATAAAATCCACCGTTCCCATCCATATCAATCCATTTATTTGAATCGACTCTTCTCCTTGGGTAAAAGGCGAAGGAAATAAAATATGGAGAGATTCTTCGTTTTGGAAGTCTTGTAATGCCATTTCCAAACCAAAAACAATCGAAGGAAACTGCTCCAATTTAGATTTAAAATTATTTTTGTATTCATTGATGTTGTCGCATACCTCTTGGAGGGTAGCACTGTATTCTGGAACAGCATCAATACTCAAACCTTTGAGCAAACCACACTCACCAATTCGATAATTTTCGGGATTATCAGCCTCCCAAATTTTGATAAAATAAGATTTCTTTTTTTGGAGAACGCCTCTAGAAGTACCGCTTGGTTTTTTAAATTCTAGGATGTATTGGGTAAAATCTGCTTGTAACTCTTTCATTTAAGCCAAATCTTTTTTATAGTAATCCACTATCTTTTGTAAAACACCTAATTACCCATATTTTTAGCTAGAATAAAAGCACATTCTCCTGCCAGTCCACTACTCCTATCCGCAATCAAAGAATCCCCTGAATAAATAGTAAAAAAATGCTCATTCCGTTTCATCAAATCTATCAAAATAGGCATTACAATTAACTCAGATTTTGCCTTTTCACTCCTAATAGGAAGTATCTTGGTTAGTGCCAAATCTTTCTTTAAGTCCTCACTTAAAGGAATGCTTAGAACATCTTTAAACAAATCAGACAATTTGTTGTCAATTCCGAATTTTAATTTTAAATCTTTAAGTGTAAAATCACTATATGCCATAACAAATTAATTTATTTAAACCGCCACCAATTTCTCAATCTTTACCCGAACATTTTTGTGATAAGGCGTTTTTGCTAGTGGGTCACAATCATTGGTCCCTGTCAATTCATTAGGCGATGAACCAATGTCCTCTTTTGTGGCATTGGGATATTCAAAACCATAACCGTGTGGCATTGACAACATCCCTTGTGGTACTTCATCGGTCACAAAAGTTTTGATTTTGATTGCTCCAACCTGAGAAATACATTTGATCCATTCTCCATTTTCAATACCATAAGCTTGGGCATCTTCAGGATTTATTTTGAGCATTCCTTCTTTGTCTTTTTTGCGCCACTCTGGATTGCGGATGATGGCATTGGCATTGTAGGAGCGACGTTCGCCAGCTAGTAAATTAAACGGATATTCTTTATTGCGTTCTGCGTCCCTTTTAGCCTTATTGGGTAAATCGTCCAGCCATTTTAACATCTCTGGAATTTCTAAGTGGACCTTTTTGTCCTTGTGTCGAATCAATTCCCAACTTTCTTCATAAGTATGTTTGCTAATCAGTGTCCCAGACTTGCTATTCAATATTTTATCAAACAATGCTTCTCCCAATGCATAGCCTCTTTTATTTTTAAAACCCAAACGTTGGACTTGTTTTTCATATTTACCAACAAACATATGGGCAGCCACCCAGATAAATGCCGCAGACTTGGCGTAGGAATAGGGCAATGCTTTTCCTAGGGTTTCTTTTAAAATAAGCAATTGGTATTTTTTCCATTTGGGCTTTAAGGCAATAGCTGCTCCCAAGGCCATTGGCAACAATTTACGTTTAGGAAAATGCCTGTCTAATTTGGCAATGCGTTCGAGCATAGGAAAAGACTTGGGCAACTCTCCCATGGCAGTCACGATGCGGTGATAAATTTCTGGTTCGCTCAAAGTATTTTCCAGTGGCTCACTTATGGGATGTCGGAGGTGGAAAAAATTCTCTGGAAACTCCAAATTGAAAAAGGTGGCTTCCATTTTTTCAAATTGGGTTTGAGCAGGAAGAACATAATGGGCAAGTTTGGCGGTTTCTGTCATCGCTACATCAATGACCACCATCAAGTCCAATTTTTTCATTGCTTTTCGCTGGGCAGGTGCGTTGGCATAATTGGTCACTGGATTGGCACTGTCTACCACCAATGCCCGCAAACGCTTGGGATGATCTGTGTCTATTTCAAGTGGCAAAATATTGGGCGGAAAGAGTTTACCAATCCCTTTCATTTTGGTGACTTGTGTGGTAACGCCTCCCTTTCCAGGTTCTTTGGAATGTCCCACCAAAGGAAAAAACAAAGTATGCAAACAATTCGTCCCTTCTCTTCCAAAGTGTCCTGTTATCAAAAACAAGAGTCGAGCTAGATAGGCATTTAGGGTACTATTATGGCTTTGTTCGATACCCAAATCTGAACGCAAAGCAAAGGTTTTTGCCTTGACAATTCCATCCGCTACTTCTTTGATGGTTGCCTCTTCTACTCCACTTATCTTGGCATATTCTGAAATAGAAATTTTCTCAAAGTGTGGTTTGATTTGTTCAAAACCTACTGTTCTTTGGGCAATGAATTCTTTGTTCTCTAAACCATTTTGAATAATGTAAGCGAGCATTGCCGATAAGAGATAAGCATCTTTTCCAGCTTTTACTTGTAGGAAAATATCTGCTTTCTTAGCTGTTTCAGAACGGCGTGGATCTACAACAACCAAAGTTTTGTTGGGATTCCGAGATACTTCATTGATAGTTGGGCGAGCCTTGGGAATGCCATGTGCTTGTATGGGATTCGCCCCAATAATCATAACATATTCTGCCTCACCTACGGGTTCTGAATAATTGGTATTTTGTCTACCAAAGAGAAAACCATTGACCCAAAAATTGCCTGTCTTTTCTTGGGCAAGGGCGGCATAGATATAAGGCGTGTCACAGGCTGCTCTAAACATGGCTCCATATACGCCTCCTAGGTGATTGCCCTGTCCGCCTCCACCCGCATAAGCAATACTAGTGCCTCCGTGAGTATCTCGAATCTGTACCAACTTATCTGCAATTTCTTGAATGGCGGTTTCCCAAGAAACTTCCTCAAAAGTGCCGTCGGCTTTTCTTCTAAGTGGGCTGGTTAGGCGGGCTTGCTCTTGGTAGTAGTTGAGGCGTGTTGCTTTTTGACACAAATAACCTTCGGAGACAGGATGTGCCTCATCTCCTATGATTTTTCCAAATTTGCCTTGTTCGTCTTGTTCGACTAGGATTCCACAATTTTGGCTACAGAGGATACAGGCGGTTTTGTTTTGAGGCATTTTTTTGTTTTAAGCCAAAATAAGCATTTTTTCGCTAATTTTCTATTAAAATCATCACAACAACAAACCCGCCCCAAAGGTCAAAGCAAATAGCAAAGTTGACATTGCCAGTTTTTTGAGCAATGGGTCAAACTGTTTGGGCTCTTGTATTTTGAGTACTGTAATCAAGTTGTGTAAAATAAGTGGGAAAGTAATCAGATACACCAACTGTAAAGGTCCACTCCAATGAGTAAAGCTAAAGTATAAGGCACATACAATCGCCAATATCAAAATGGCGGTATGATATATCTTTGCTCCCTTAAAGCCCAATTTGACAGCCAAGGTATTTTTGCCTACTTTTTGATCCTCCACTCTATCACGCATATTGTTTAAGTTCAACACCCCAACTGACA
>JAHDIA010000563.1 GCA_020631035.1 Chitinophagales bacterium
CCCTACAACTCATTGATGAATTGAACACAACAGAAGTCAAAAGCAAGCAAATTATGCAATTCATCAAATCGCAAGGAATGGACTTATTAAACCAACCCAATGTCAAAGGTTGGGATGGCGGCAAAGCTTGGTTGAGCTCACAAATTTACCTACAACGCCACGAAGCCATTGACCTTTTGTGTTTTGGCAAGGCATTCAAAGGTGGTAACAAAATCAACACAAATTTAAAATTAAACAATGTCAAAGATCGGCAAGAACTCATCAAAACACTGTCCAATCGTTTGCTTTTTCAGCTAGACAATGTTTTGCAAAAAGAGTTAGAATCTACTCTAGCCCACGATTTTAATCCAAGGGGTAAAAATGCTCAAAAGGGTATATTGCGTTTGTTTAATGTTATTGGTAAAACACCAGAATATCAGTTGATTTAAATTTAAAAATCAGGAGCAAATGGACTGTGCTTCGTCGCTACTTGTTTGCCCGCTATCAACCGTACATGGTACGTGTTTCTATCGGGGCTATTTTAGAAGGTTCAGTCGCATTGGTAATAAAGGCAAAATACGATTCGCCCTTACTTATGGGCGAATTGCATTCGCCCCAACAAAAAAAAATGTACGGGCGAATACAATTCGCCCCAATAAAAATAAAAAAATGAATAGAAGAAATTTCATAGGTTTAACAGGGACTTTTACAGGTGGTACTTTGGTACTCCCTTCTTTTCTACACAAACTACACGCCACTCCACGAACCGCTGCTGGCAATCAATCTGTTGTTTTCATTCAACTCAATGGGGGCAATGATGGACTCAATACCTTTATTCCACATAGCGATCCTTTTTACTACGAATATAGAAAAAACATCGCCATACCCAAATCACAAATCATTGGCAAAAGCATCAGAATGGGTTTCCATCCAGCTCTTAAAGGATTTGCCCAAATGCAACAAAATGGAGATTTGACAATTGTCCAAAATGTCGGTTATCCAGAACCCAATCATTCCCATTTTAGAAGTCAAGAAATCTGGCAAACTGCTTCTGATTCCAAACAGTACATCAATCGAGGTTGGTTGGGTCGTTATTTAGATGTACAATGCCAAGGGCACGAACACCATACCGCAGGTATCAACTTAGATACCCAAGACAATCTAGCCCTCAAAGGCTACGAACTCACTTCGATGACCATCAAAAAGCCCCAGAAGTTCAAACAACAAAACACCCTTGCGGCCAACATAAATTTATCTTCCAACCCACAATTGGATTTTGTAAGACAAATTGACCAATCCATCAAAGCTGGTTCTGCCGAAATCAAAGCCGCCTTGAATAGAACCTCCTCTGCACAAAACTATGCCCAAACCAAATTGGCACAAAACCTCGCTTGGATTGCCCGACTGATTAAAGGCAAAATGGATACCAAAGTTTACTATACTTCTTTGGGTGGATTTGATACCCATGCCAATCAACTCGGGATGCACAACAAAGCCTTGACCATTCTCAATGATGCAGTTTATGGTTTTTACAAAGATTTAAAACAATCGAGATTGTTGCCCAATGTCACCATCGTCATCTTTTCCGAATTTGGTCGCCGAGTCAAAGACAATGGCAATGGAACCGATCACGGAACGGCTGCTCCTATGTTCGTCATTGGTGGTAAAACAACAGGAAAAATTCTTGGGAGCAACCCAGACTTATCAGATTTATACAATGGCGATTTAAAATACAAAATTGATTTTCGCTCGGTTTATGCTTCTATTTTAGAAAACAAATTAGGCTTCAATTACCGACAAATTGGAATCAAAAAATCAGCTATGAAGGGGATTTTTTAAATCTTTGTAACAAATTGCCTAGAGACTCGTCTGCCCAAAAAAAGGACCGAAACGTTTGCTCCCGTAAAAACAAAACAGCAATATGGTTTTGCACCATATTGCTGTTTTAAAAAACTTTAAAGGACGAATGCAATTCGTCCTTACCGTCTGTCTATCCTGTATAGTATTCATCCGCAATAGAAAGGGCTTGAGAAATAATGTCCAAGCCTTCGTCTATTTGTTCTTTGCTAATGATGAGCGGTGGAGCCGTAAAAACAAAGTTCCACTTGACAAAGGTAAACATTCCCAACTCACGCAATTTCGCACTGATGCGGTGTGTCGCTTCTGACTCGCTTGCTGGTGCATTCCAAGCTGTAACGGGTTCTTTGGTCGCTCTGTCTTTGACCAACTCGATACAACCTAGTAAACCTGTATTTCTAAAGTCGCCAATGGACGGATGTTTTTCTCTGAGCTTCGACACTTGTTGGTCCATATACTTGCCCATTTCGGCAGCACGTTCGACCAAATTGTCTGACTCATATATATTCATCACTTCCAAGCCTGCTGCTACAGATACAGGATGCGAAGAATAAGTCAAGCCCAAAGGCATATAATTTTCATTGAAAAATTCTGCAATTTCTTCTTTGACAATTAAGCCGCCCAATGGCAAATACCCACTCGTCAAACCTTTTGCCATACACATAATGTCTGGCTCAACTTCGTGGTGTTCAATGGCAAACATTTTTCCTGTACGCCCAAAGCCACTCATCACCTCATCATTGATGTACAAAATGCCATATTTCTCTGCAATGGCTTTGGCTTTTTTGAGATAGCCTTTGGGATATTTGATGCAACCTGATGAACCCGATTCTCCTTCAAAAATGAAGGCGGCAATACTAGCAGGATTTTCGTATTTGACAATGCGTTCCAAATTGGCAGCGGCTCTTTCGGCACATTCTTCCTCAGTTTTACTGCCCCAAGGACAACGGTAAAAATACGGATTTTCTACGTGTACAACATTGGGCATTTGTTGGCTGTCTAGCAAAAATTTGCGAGGGTCGCCACCAGCAGTCATTGCACCATAAGTACCGCCATGATACGAACGGTATTGAGTGATGATTTTATGGCGTCCTGTAAAAACTCTTGCGACCTTGATGGCATTTTCAATGGCATCGGCTCCTCCTAATGTAAAGAAGGTCTTTTTGAGATTTCCAGGGCTGTGATGCGCCAATTTTTCTCCCAATTGCGCTCTTACGTCTGTCGCCATTCCTGGGTACACAAAACTAACTTCCGACATTTGTTTGGCAACTGCCTCTGCCACTCTTTTATCGCCGTGCCCAATGTTGACGTTCATCAATTGAGAGGAAAAATCAATGTAGCGTTTGCCATCTCTATCGTAGAGGTAAACGCCTTCCCCACGCTCAACATTGATGGGGTTGACTTTGCCTTGTGCCGTCCAAGAAAACAAAGTATAGTCTTTGCATTTCTGAACGATTTGCTCTTTGTTTTTTATAGTTTCTACCATAGTGGTTTGATTTTTAAATTTAACAATTAACTCATCCAATTGGTCCACGCCTCTGGATTCCACTTGCTGGTGGTCTTTTTGAGCTGTGTCCAAAATTCGATAGAGCTTTCGCCTGTGATATCGCCTACGCCAAACTTGGATTCGTTCCAACCACCAAATGAGAAGGGTTCTCTAGGAACAGGTACGCCAATGTTGACACCAATCATTCCTGCACTGGCTTTTTCCATTACGTAACGAGCCAATCCTCCATTCTGGGTAAAGACAGCCGCTGCATTTCCGTAATTGGAACTGTTTTCGATTTTGAGGGCTTCGTCCAAATCTTCGGCACGAATAATAGAAATCACTGGTCCAAATACTTCCTCTTTGGCAATTTTCATTTTGGGCGTTACATGGTCAATGATGGTTGCCCCTACATAAAATCCGCCTTTTTTGTTTTTGACAGTTGCCTTGCGACCATCTACCAATACTTTCGCTCCTGCTTTTTCGGCCTGAGAAATGTATTTTTCAATGCGCTTTTTGGCTTCGGCACTGATAACAGCTCCGAGGTTTTCTCCTACGGTAATCTTCTTGGCTTCCTTCACCATTTGCTTGATGATGTGGTCTACTTTTCCTACTGCGACCATTGCTGCTGCTGCCATACAACGTTGTCCTGCGCATCCTGACATAGAGGCAACTACATTGGCGGCTGTCATTTCTACGTGGGCATCGGGCAATACCAAAAGGTGGTTTTTGGCTCCACCCAAAGCGACACATCTTTTGAGACTAGCGCAAGCTCGTTTGTAAACGATTTTGGCAACCTTGGTTGAACCAACAAAAGAGACTGCCTCTATACCTTTTTCGTCACAAATGGCTTCTACGATTTCTTTGCCTCCGTTTACCACGCTAAACACACCGTCGGGCAAACCTGCTTCTTGCAACATTTCTGCCATACGTACGGCACTCAATGGTACGACTTCTGATGGTTTGAGGATCACGCAATTTCCTAGTGCTAAGGCATTGGGTACAGTCCAGTGGGGAACCATATGTGGAAAATTGAATGGGGCAATGCAAGCGACTACGCCCAATGGTTTGCGCTCTACTCTGCATTCTACTCCTTGACTGACTTCCATTATTTGTCCTGATACCAATTGTGGCATTGAGCAGGCAAATTCTG
>JAHDIA010000564.1 GCA_020631035.1 Chitinophagales bacterium
CGAAGGACTAAACATGCGTTGGCTAACCAGATCAAGCGCAGCCACGGAGTCAAGAACGTTGCACAAAAATAATGGAAGATTTAAAATTGAAAATTCCTTAGCGATTCCTGTTCTTTATTGATTGGTTGATTAGGTTGATTAGGGACAATCGAAATTCACTTACCCAGTCAACAATTCAACAACGAACACGAACCACTCGACCAACTCACAATTACTTCGCAGGACTCGTCCACTTACTATCTTTGACTCGGAAACGCCAAGGGAGCAAGGCATCTTTGCCCGCATAATCAATTCCCACTCTTGGGCTACAAATGACCTCTTTCTTTTGATATGTTTTACTTAGTGTAGCTGTTTCTTTGCATTGACTACTGATCCAAATATGTGGCCCTTGCAAACTGACTCGATCCATTTGTAGTGTCATCCCCAAGGCTTTGGTCAAACAACCTGGACCTGCAGTGAGTCGCCTTTCTAACTTTTTTATATTGCGGTCTTGCAGCATTGTCGCAATCCCTGTGGTGGGTTCAATGGCTCGAATCAAAATGGCATCTGCCTTGTTCTCCACATTGCTGACGATGTTGAACATCGTATGAATGCCATAACACAAATACATATAGGCAATGCCCCCTGCTTGATACATAGTCTCGGTCCGCTTGGTGCGTTTGTCGGGATAAGCGTGGCAAGCTCGGTCCGTTGCTCCACAATACGCCTCAGTTTCAACAATGATGCCACCTCGCCAAATTTGCTCGACATAGGTATAGACATATTTTCCCAAAAGCTGCTGGGCAACTTCAACAACAGAAGACTGCTGATAAAATTCAGATGGTAAAATATTTTTCATATCAAAACATTTAACTACTACACAACGAAACCAAAGATACATACGTTTTTTGAGTTACATAATTAAAGTTTACCCTGAGCTTGTAAAAGGTAGGTTAATGAGTTTGGCAAAGGATTTATCCTGAAGCGGTTGATGAGTTTATCGAATCATGGGGCAACGTCATTGACTCTGTGGCTACACTATGGCCTGGTTAACCAACGCATGTTTGAAGCCGTGTACAAGAGTGCATCCATCCGCTCATCCTACGCTTCGCCTACACACTTGCCCAGAAATTTTGAATTTTCCATTTTGAATCAATAATTGCTATATAATTCCGTATTTTTGCACTCCATTATTTAAAAAACATCTATGCGAATAATACTCATTCTGTTTTTTACCCTTTTTTCTTGCCAATTTTTGGCAGCACAGGAAAACAACGACAAAAGCTACAACGCCATTTCGAGAGATCGGGTGTTGATGGAACTCAACTACACTGGCTGGTACAATCAACAGTCCGAATTTTTTGATACCATTTCGACCAAATGGTACAATAGAGGCATCAATCTCTTTTTTATGTGGGACATTCCCTTGGGCGAAAGCAAGGATTCACGCTTTGCCTTTGCTCCAGGAGTTGGCATCAGCAACCACAATGTTTATATGAATGCCCGTCCTGACTTTGATACACGTTCCGATTCTCTTTCGGCTACAGCTGGTCAGACTGTTTTTCGTCCCATTACCCAAAGTTATCGCAAAAGCAAACTTGCCACCACTTATATAGAAGCTCCATTTGAATTGCGTTATCGTAGCAAACCCGACAAATTTAGCCGAAGTTGGAAAGTGGCAGTGGGCATTCGACTCGCTTACCTCATACAAGCCAATGCCAAATACAAGGGTACCATTACCAATGAATATGGAGCCTCAGAGACTGTAAAGACCAAAGATTTGGAAATCAATGGTATTTCCAAATACCGTTTTGGTCCTTCTCTTCGTTTGGGATATGGAAATGTGAGTTTGGTGGGGTATTTTTCATTGTCTGACCTCTTTACAGCAGAGCGAGGTCCTACCATACAACCTTTTTCTATAGGTATCACATTTAACAGTTTTTAATAAGACTTGACTGTTAGCTATGTTTCTTAAACCCTAAAAAAACGGACACTTGGGCTTTTTTTCGTACCTTTGTGGCATATTTTCGCTTTTTTTAGGAAAAACTTGATTTCAAGGAACTTGCCAAGGCAAATCTTATATTGTTAAGTAGAAAAGCTAAAGTGTGAATACATTGCATCAAAAGCTATTAATAATTTAAACTATTATATGGATAAGAAGCGCTTATTAATCGTTACACAAGAGCTACAACCTTATATTTCAGAAACAGGGATAGGTGAGGTAGTTAGAGAATTGATTGGAAAATCACAAAGCAATAATTTAGATGTTCGCATATTGATGCCTAGATATGGTTCTATCAATGAAAGGCGACACAGACTACATGAAGTAGTACGTTTGTCTGGTATCAACATCATCATCAATGATGATGATTACCCTTTGATGATTAAAGTTGCTTCTTTGCCTGGTGCACGTCTTCAGGTTTATTTCTTAGACAATGAAGATTTCTTTAAGCACCAAGATGCTTTTAAAATGGAAGATGGCACCCTACACAACGACAATGTTGCCCGTACAGTATTCTTCTGTAGAGGTGTTCTAGAAACTGTCAAAAAGTTTGGTTGGCCACCTGACATCATTCATTGTCATGGTTGGATTTCTAGTTTAGTCCCCTTATTTGCTAGAACAGCCTATAAAAAAGATCCTGTTTTTGAAAACAGCAAAATCATTTATTCTGCATACGAAAATACCTTTGAAGGTCCACTTCCTAGCGACTTTCAGGTAAATGCCAATATCAATAGAACAACTTTGGAGGATTTGGCTCCTTATAAAGAAGCGACCAATTCTGATTTGCACTTGGGTGCCTTGCATTATTCTGATGCAGCAGTAGTAGCTTCAGCCAATTTGGACAAAGACCTCACAAAAACTATTGTAGAAAGTGGCAAACCTCACCTAGATTTTCCAGGTGAAGAAGAATATCAAGAGGCTTATATGAATTTCTATAATTCTCTTATTGGCGAAGAAACTGCCGAAGAAAAACAACCTTAACCACATAAGCGTCGTTGGTAATCATAATGAGAAACACGTATTGGCTAATAGGCACGATCTTCATTCTTTTGTTGAGCATTGCAGCTTGTCAAAGTTCAGAAGATTTAGGAGCAGATATATTGGGTGAGGACGCACTCCTCAATGCTGATTTTACAGATACATTGAGCATTCAAGCGACTTTGTTGGAAAAAAAACCAACAGATATGTCGCTTGCTCAACTGAACAATTTGTTCTTGGTGGGTGCACTGAATGATCCTGTTTTTGGACAGTCTTCTGCCAATTTGTGTATGCAGTTTTCCTTGGGTACTGGGCAAAACAATTTGCGCTTTGACAGTCTTCCTGTTATTGATTCGGTTGTTTTGTCTCTTGCCTACAGCCCAGGTAGCATCATCTATGGCGATAGCTCACAGATGCAAGAATTGACCATTTATGAATTACAAGATTCACTTGTTTTTACTGATTCTGACAATGAATTGGTGGATTATGAATCTGACTTTGTCTGTACCTTGGGAGAGGAAGTAGGCAATGGCTCCTATCTTTTTAGTATGGACAGTATTATGGTCGATGACTCTACTCAAATTGCTCGAAATGCTTTGCGTATTCGATTAAACGATGAGCTAGGACAACGTTTCTTGGATGCCAGTGTCAATGAAGAAGACAGTACCTTTTTCAATATTGTTACCTTCTTGGAATTCTTCAAGGGTTTGGCAATTGTCCCTTCACCTAACAATACAGCTGTTGCTTCTTTCAATTTAGCCTCTGTCAATACCAAATTGAGTTTTTATTACCAAGCTTATTATTTTGCCAATCCCGATTCTATTGCTTATGGTCCACGTAGTCGGGATTTTATTGTTCGAAGTGTTCCTGGGGTCAACAGTCTATTAGCAGTCAATAGTTTTAGCCACAATTACAATGGTACCACCCCCCAACAATTATTGAACGATGGAGGTAGCATTAGTGATATGGCTTACCTACAATCTATGGCAGGCTTAGAAATTGGTCTAGAATTTCCACACATTGAGGACTTGGGCAATATTATTGTCAATAGAGCGGAACTCATTGTCAATAATATTTTGACAGGGGAGGACGAAGAGATATTCTACCCTGCTCCCGCTATTATGGGATTTCAGTTATCGAACCAAAATGATGAATTCATTTCTGATGGAGCTGGCGAAGTGAGTGTATATACTGATTCGACAGCTACAGAGGTAATTCGTATGAACCGTTACACCCTTCCTATGACCATTACCTTGCAACGCTTACTACAAGAAGGTCAAAACAATACCAATTTTAAAATCCGATTGGTCGAAAATCCGCTCAATCCCTTCCGCTTAGAAATCACAGGACCAGAGCACCCAGATTATCCAATGCAGTTGAATTTGTTTTATACCCAAGCCAACTAAGTAAATTTCTCTCTTTTCTCTGCTCACATTTTGGGTAATATTTTCCATTTCGCCTGCGTGTATTTCAGTCATGTATTTTACACAAATGCCTTTAAATGAGCAATTTAGC
>JAHDIA010000565.1:0-3013 GCA_020631035.1 Chitinophagales bacterium
GGAATCAGGAATGTAGGTACTCAAAGGCAATACCCCCAATCCATCAGAAGACAATTCGTACTCCACCTCAAAATCAAAGTTGGGGTTGGCATCTACCGATTCAAAATACAAAAGGGCTTCTTGTGATTCTAAATCAAGAAAAGAAGGGGAATCATGCAATAAATCAATGTCTAAAATGTCTCGTTCTGAGTTCAATCGAAATTCAAGAACCTGACTGGCAATGGGTATATCTTGAATTAAGTTGTATTCATTGCGGTGAAAAAAATTGACCTTGCCTAAAAAATAAGGCAATAACTCTACATAAGTCAATTCCACTTCAACAGTTCCACCCGATGGGATAGAATCTGTAGGGGAAAAATACAAAGGGGTGCGTCCTAAATACTCTTTTAAACTTTCATCTACCCCACCACTGCCACCGCCAGTACCAGGTATTTGATTGTCTTGGGTATTGGCATTGATGCTCGCTTCTTTCCATTCGCCATTGGCAAACCACTTTAAAGAAATGGGATTGGCGTTCTCATTGAGGGGGAAACCGTATTTAAAGACTATGGTATTTTCGGTGGTGTTCCTAAATAGTTGCTTTGTCTTGATGGTCGCAATTTGATTGTTGACTTCTACTTCAATATTTGACTCTTGCAAATTCAAATAAATCCCTTCACTTCCATCAATGATTCCCACACCTGTAGCAGATAGGTTAAGCCCTGTAAAGAAGAACAAAACAAGGCTTAGAAAGATTGTCGTTTTTGCAGTCATGATTTTTTACATTTAATATAAAGATAAATAAATGCACCTATAACTCTTGTCATTTATATGTAAAAAATTGGGATTTGGCGATTTTAGACAAAAACCTCCAAAGTAATATATAAAAATAGCAAACGTATTCTGCGAAGGCGAGTACACCTTCTAAACTAGCCCCGATAGCAGCGAATACCCCGCAGTAGGGGCGAATTGCATTCGCCCAATACGAGGAGTAGCAGCGGATAGCGGGCAAATAAGTAGCGACGAAGTACCAAACACTTGCTCCAATTATAGGTATATGCAAAAAGATTTAATGAGCAAGAAATATGACATTTCGACTTTACATATTGCAAACAGAAATGTCCTATTAATTTTCAATAAAAAAAATACATTTACCGCACAACCGTTACATTTTCGCCCTTAAATTGTGTATAAGATTCTCCAATGAAACGATATTCCAAATGATACATATACACTCCCAATTCAACAGGCTCTCCTTTGTAGGTTCCATCCCAAGCTTCGCCTATCACATTGGTTTCAAACAGCAATTCGCCCCAACGGTTGTAAATAGATAAGGAGGCTGTTTCTAAATTTAAATTTAAAGGTTTAAATACATCATTGACACCATCGCCATTGGGTGAAAAGGCATTGGGAATGATTAAGCGAGCAGGCTTGACATTGACCAATACGGAGTCTGCCACCAAGCAACCATTTACATCTTTGACACTGACCACAAAATCTGTCGTAGAAGTCGGACTGGCTTCAACTGTCAAACAATCGTCACAGTCCAAAAAGGCAGCAGGATACCAGTATACAGAGTCAATGCTTGCTCCTATATAGTCGGGCATCAAAATAATGGATTCACCATTGATGATTTCTACATCTGGTCCTGCATCTAAATCGGGCGTACCCGCTCCTAGTGCAAAGGGACGCTCTACATAATCGTTCCAGTCTTCGACGCTAATGGTACTAAAACCTGCATCAAATCCTGGTACTTCTGGTTCCATACTTTCCCATTGGGGAACATTTTGCCAATGCGCCATTTTGTTCCACTGCCCATCTTCTGCGGCATCAAAAAACATTTTGACTTCGGCAGGATCGTCTCCCAAATCTCGATAGATAAAATGGTAAAAATCGGGATTGATGGCACACAATTTTTCGGGATCTAATATGGCTCGGTCATAAGCATCAAAATTGGGATCGTTGTTGACCATACGTACTCCATAGGTGTGATCGTTGGCAGTACTAGGGGTGATTTCTATAGGACGGTAACGAAAAGTTCCAAGGCTGGAACCTGTAGGAAACAAATAAACATCGGTTGAATTGGTATTGCGGTATAGGGCACCATCTAACAAACTGCTCACAAAGCCCGATCCTCTCGAAATGGCGAAGGGATCGGGACTAAGTACTGACATAGAGTACATTTCTGTCGCTAATTCTATGTCATTTAGAGCTAATTTATTTGCAACAGTTGCATCAACTGCTTGTGTTTTGATGCCTGTCCCATCCAAAGTTAAATTGTAAAAGTTGGACGGAACATTGCCAGCAATGAATTGGTTGGCGGTATTGAGCAAAACTGTACTTTGGTCGGCGACAAACACTCCATTGTTGTACCAATCTTGATGCACTTCAAATAAGCCTGTACTACTCCCCAAACCCGTCAGTGAAGCATCGTTGATGAGGCTTCCTTCTATCAATACATAGCCCGCATTGTCGGTTTCCCCCTCTGCATTCTGAAAGTCTCCATTGACTGTCACTATGCCGCCATTGGTCACGCTGATGTTTGCGCCATTGTTGTAGAGGATTTGTGCCTCTACGCCCAATGCCCACAACAATAAGGCTAATATACAAATTTGTTTTTTCACATTAACTAATTTAGTTGTGAATTATAATTGTAAATGACTTGCCATTGTCTGTTTCTTTGTTTTATTCACAATTACACATTCTTTTTTTTATTTTTTGCTTTGTACGGAACGCTGGTTTTTCAAACCTTTGAGTGTCCCCGCTATCCGCTGCTATGGCGGTGTGGCGGGAATTATTTCGATTTTCCGTTACGTCAATGTAGACGCACAGCGCACAGCCGTGCGTCTCTACAAGTTTCGCAATGGATACCGCCATATCCGCTACTATCGGGCGTAGGCATCGGTTTTTATGTGCCTGCGTTGGTGCGTTTTTCTATCCGCTTCACGCCTTGCTTTTGCGCACGTTTTGTGGTGCGCACGTTTTGTGGTGTGCACGTTTTGTGGTGCGCACGTTTTGTGGTGTGCACGTTTTG
>JAHDIA010000565.1:3113-4474 GCA_020631035.1 Chitinophagales bacterium
TCAACAATTCACACAATTCACATAATCATATAATCAACAATTCACACAATTCACACAATTCACATAATCACATAATCAACAATTCACACAATCAACAATTCACATAATCACATAATCACATAATCAACAATTCACACAATTCACACAATTCACACAATTCACATAATCACATAATCAACAAATCACACATTCCATCAATCGTCATCCGTTTTTGATTTTGTTTTACCTTCATCTTCTTCGGTCAATTTTAACAATGCTTCGATTTTGGCAAGGCGTTCCTCAAGGTCTTCCGAATCCTCGAGGGCTGCCTTTAATTGTTCAATTTCCGCCTCTTGGGCTGCTATAATTTTCGCTTGTTCATCTAATTGTCTTTGTTGCTTTGTTGTACGTTTTTCCAAAGCATAAATTGCTGTAAAATTCAATCCTGTAATATCATTCGTTGCAATGGTAGAATCTGTACCAATTTTACCCATACCATCATCTCCAAAAAATTCATAAAAATCTTGAGCCATTGGTCCATAATGTCTAATATCATAGCCTTTGTAACTCCAAGTTGATAAGGATGGAAATTTCCTAAACTTTTGCAAAACAAGTTCCTCATCTACCATTCTAAAATTTTCTTTTTTGGTAGAATCTGAAACATATTGCCAAGAACCAAATCCAGGCAATAAAGTAGCTCCTAAAATACTAGGAGAACCAGGAGTTAAGTCATAATCATAATATATATAAAAACCTCCAGTAGTTCTGAATATAGCACTATTATCATTAAATGCTGGTAATGGTATTGTATCATTTTTACCATCTCTATCTCCAAAAACAAAACAACCATCACAATCATTTACAAGTAAATCACTCCCAAAAACAAAAGAGTTATCACTATTTTCAACTATTAATTGATTACCTAAAATACTTGTTCTATTACTATTATTTAATAATAAATCTAACCCTAAAGCATAAGAATTATTACTATTAGTTAAATTTATATTCTGTCCAAAACCAAAGGAATTATCTCCAACTAACTGAGAATTAGTAGCAAATAAATAACTATTATTACCTGAAAAATAAAAAATAGCTGAACCAAACACCCCACTACTGTTTCCATTGAACCCAAATATTCCTGAACCAACCGCAATAGAACTAGAACCAACAAAATTAATTCCAGTACCTACGACCAGACTATTTACGGCATTTACACTGTTATTGGTTTGCCCAAAGACACCTGAATTTAAAGATGCTGCTGCGTAAGAATTGTCTCCAACTGACAAACAAAAATCTCCTTCTGAACGTATCGCTACCAATCGCCATTGATTGACGGGTCCACTATCGGCAGTAATGGTACGTCCTACCCCTGGACCACCTTC
>JAHDIA010000566.1 GCA_020631035.1 Chitinophagales bacterium
ATAGAACAAAAATTCATTGCCCAAAAACATCAATTTATTTAATTTACAGTGTATTGAATAAAAAACAACCCTAAAATGATTGCCAAAACCACCATTCGGTATAAGACCCAAGAGGCGGTCATTCCTAGAGAAATGCCCAGTAATTTGCATCGACGAATGTGTTCCAAAAGCATAAGTCCAACAATGCCCATAAATCCTGCCAACAAAATGAATGGAGAAATAGGTACAAAAAAATGAAAGACTAAAATAGGAATTAACAAGATGCCACCAATGAGGGAAACGGTAGACATATTGCCGAGATAGTCCACTGCTTTTTCTTTGTTGAGTTTGTATATGATTGCTCCTTGCCAAGCAATTTGTCCAAAGCATACGATGAATTCTCTAAACCAATTGTGTGGCTGTCCAATTCCGATGTTGATGTAATATACAAACAAGTTGAGGATACAGCCTGTAAACAAAGCAACAAATAAGATGAAAAACCAACGGTATTTTAAATTGACATCGGGTGTACAATTGCGCTCTCCCTTGCCATTTGCAGAAGGATAAATGACTTTGCGATTGTAAGAAATGAAATTGTACAAAGCTGAAAGCAGGGCATAGATTGGGGGCGTATTCAATAAGCGATTGAAGCAAGTTCGATTGTGTGAAACAATGTGAATCATCGCATCTATGCCATAAATACTTTCCTTGTTGTTGGCATTGAACAAAGCAATTTCGTTTCGGGCACGCTCCATATCAATGTGCTGGGTATGTTCATTTGATATGGTTTGATAGGGCGAAACGGTGGCCTTGTCAATTAGCCCAATTTGGGTAAAACACTTGCCATAAATGTTGCACATTGGGCAGTTCTGGTCAATTAATAGTTTGTTGTTTGTCAGCATCAGGGTCAATTTTGATTGACAATAAAGCTATAAATGCGCAATAAATACGCATTTTTGTACTTGTTAGTGCAAATATAAATTAAAAATACAAAACTTTCAATATTTTCTGAAAATTTCATACATTAATTTCTTGTTTTATACTGTTTTTTCAGAAAAAGCGAAGATAATAGAACTCTTTTTGTAATTCATTCGTTACATTTGTTAGATGCGAAATATACAAATGACAAAAGAGTGTCTAGAGTTTATAGAAGGGCAAAATGAAAAATTTAGAGTAAAGTTAGAGTATTTAGTTCAAGTTGTAGAAACAGAAGAAGTCGTAAAATCTAATCAAGTAAAA
This sequence comes from Chitinophagales bacterium, assembly GCA_020631035.1. Taxonomy (GTDB): domain Bacteria; phylum Bacteroidota; class Bacteroidia; order Chitinophagales; family UBA2359; genus JAHDGP01. The sequence goes on from JAHDIA010000566.1 coordinate 1,219, forward strand.
AAATTAGTCAATACTATTTTTTATGAGTTAAGGATGAAAGTGGAAAATGAGTATAGAATAATTTTATTTACTATAGATCATGAAAATTTTATAGAGAGTAGAGATATATTATTTATATATGGCTTCCAAAAGAAATCAACCAAAGATTACAAAAGAGCCGTAAAAAAAGCAAAAACCATTCTTGACAATTATTTTATAAAAGATGAAGAAGAATGAATAGAAAAAATATAAAAATAGACAAGTCCAAAACAATAAATTTTAATAAATATTTGGATGATAAGTATGGTAAAAAAGGAACAACATCGAGAGAGGAGTTCATAGAACGTGCTTTCAATTATTACTATGGAGAAATCCTAAAGGAGCGGCGGAAAGAACTCAAACTTACACAAGCAGAAGTCGCTGCCAAAATAGGTAAACCACGTCCATATGTATCGCAAATTGAAAACGGTCGAGATATGCGTTTGTCTAGTTTGATTGCGATTGCTCAGGCTCTAGATTTAAAATTGGAATTAACCCCCATTTGAGTGTAATATTAGAATGAATCTACGCCAAAGCCAATCCTTCATTTACCCGACTCATTTGATCGTGTAAGTCCATTAATTTTACAAATTCTGGATATACAGTATCATTGCCATACTGTCCTAAAAATTGGCAAGTAGCAAAGTTTGCCGAATGCTTTTGGTATTCGATTTTCCATTGTTTGACTTCTACTAGTTTGTCTTGTGGATAAGGATATTGGTAGGGTGGTTTGGGCATTGGTACATCTAATCTAAAAAATTTGGGAGTCAGTCTTGCTCGAAAACATTTTTGAGATAGGCAAAGTCGAGCATAAAGTGGATCTGCTTCAAAGTATTGTAGTATTTTTTTTGCTTCGGGTGTATCACTTGAGATAGGGTGGGAGTGTATCAATAGTCGGTAGCCTTTTGCTGTTTTGTATAAGCGAATGCCTGTTCCAATATTTTGTGTGGTATAGTTTTGTATTTTTTCTTCTAGTTGTTCTCTAAACTTTTTAGAGCGTTTTTCTTTACTGCGAAATAGGTTTTTAAACATATTGGAAATACTGTATTCTTCTACAGTATCATCTACATCTACAAACATCATATCTTGGGTATTGAGAATGACGGCTCCATAACTGTTGATGGAAAGTATGGCAATTGTTTCGTTTGATTCGTTTTTGATTTCTTCCAATATTTCTTCACGCATTGGGTTGGCAGCATAATAAAAGGAGCGAAGCTTGGATTCGCCATTGATAAAGATTGCATCAAATTGTTTTAATGCTCGTTCTTTGCCTTTTGCTAGAGCTGCTTCGAGGCTTTCATCAGACCAGCCCCAAGCTTCTGTGTTTTTGCCGTGTTGAGTATGTTGGTATTTTTGCCAGTATTTGTAGAATTTCATAGAGGAATGATATAGCTTTAGTGTGTTTGTATTTTTTTGTTTTAAAATTTAGTAACGGTAAGAAAACTACCATTACTAAAATTGAATTATGTAATGATTCACATTACTAAAAAGCAATCAAAGAATTTCGATTACTTTGCCGTACACCCGTTTGGTCCAACCATTGATACGCCCCTTATTGTTGGCAATTTGACAGCCTTTTTTGGGGTCTTTGGCTTTGACCAGGTGGGTATAAAAGTTACCAGCAACTTTGCAATACACAATGTCTCCAACCTCAACTTCCTCCCAAGTAGTGGGAGCCAATCGGTGTTTTTGGTTGGAGGCAATTAGTGGGAGCATAGAGTTGCCTTTTTCACGCGTAACGAATGTTTCGCCTCGTTCCAATCGTTCTAACTTAAAATTTCTCAATTTTCTATCAATTTATTCGTTATGTAATTAAGAGTCTGTTTAAAATTCTGAACCATTTAATTGAAAATGTGCCTTTTTGCAGGCTATAGCGTTACAAAAAGACTCACTTAGCTACGGCTAAGCATCGTTTTTTGCGCCTTATAGCCCACTAAAATGCACTATTTTCATTTTAAAGAACAAAATTTAAATAGACTCCAAGGTATAAATTACCCATTGTTTGCGTATTTTTTCAAAGAACTCTCAAAGAACCTGGCTGAAAACCTCTTACTGGTCTACGACATCGTCTTTTGGGCTAGTCCTGCGTTACAAAAGTACTCATTATGCGCTGCATAACTCCGTATTTTGTGCCTTGTCCTAGCCCAAAAACCTTCTGTCTCAACTTCAGAATAGGTTTTCAGCCAGATTCTAACTATTAAAAACAAAAACACTCAAAAACGTTCCCAAAAGCTAGAATGAAAAAAATATTGATAAGTTTTTTGATATTTACTTTGCTTATCAGTGCATTGGTCTTGCATTTTGTTTTACCTCGGCTCATTACCGAAATCAAACATCCCATTGTTACTTTTTTGCGTCCCAATTATGCTAAGTACAAGGGGCCTACTTTTGAGAAGGATTCACAAATTAAAGGCAAAGCATTGAGCTTTAAAAGCAAGGATGGATTGATCTTGTCAGCTTATTTAAGCTATGCCCAAAGTGAATCACCCAAAGGAACCGTCATTTTGTTGCATGGCATTCGTGCCTACAAGGAGCATTTTATTCCTTTGAGTAAAAAATTAGCCGCTAGGGGATTCAACACAGTTGCGATTGATTCTAGGGCACATGCTTCAAGCGAAGGACAGCATTGTACCTTTGGGGCAAAAGAAAAATACGACATTGTACAGCTGATTGACCACCTTGCCCAAGAAGAAAACATCAAAGACAATATTGGTATTTGGGGGCAGTCTTTGGGCGGAGCAATTGCTTTACAAGCGATGAGCATTGAATCAAGAATTGAAGCGGGCATAGTCGAGAGTACTTTCTCTGATTTTCGTACTGTCACCAATGATTACTTTACATACCACGCTGGATTTAATATTCGTCCTTTGACCAATTACCTCATCAATAGAGCGGGAAAGATGGCAGACTTTGATCCAAACGAAGTACGACCAAATGAGGCTTGTCAAAAAATCACTCAACCGATACTATTGGTTCACGGAACCCAAGACCGTCGCATTAGCATTGAATATGCTAGAGAAAATTTTGCCCAGCTGAAAAGTTCCCAAAAAGAATTTGTAGAGTTTGAAGAAGGGAATCACCTCAATATTTGGAAGGTGGGAGGGGAGGGTTATTTTGAGAGAGTGGTGGGATTTTGGGAGGAAGTGTTTTGATCTGCTCATATACTTAAAGGTCTTTTAGAGCATGTTAGGAATTATCATTCAGCACTCAAAAGTTGTCTTTCTGAATCGAAG
>JAHDIA010000567.1 GCA_020631035.1 Chitinophagales bacterium
CAAGCAAAGCTTGTAGGCTGTCTGAACTAATAGAAAAATAATCGAAACCCAATGTCGAAGTACCGATTATCAGGGTGAAAGTAGCTCCGAGAGGAAGTACGGCAACTCCTGGCATCGCTGAGCCAGGAGCCGCCACGAAGAACCCTCGAAGTTCCCCCATCTTTCTCCCAAACAGAACCATCAGTTGGAGCGTTTGTATAATCATCATGCCAATGGTCCTGACACCACTCTAATACATTCCCACTCATATCGTACAAACCCAATTCATTGGGAGCTTTTAAGCCTACTGCTTTGGTTTCATTATGACTATTGTCATCATACCACGCTACTTCATTTATTTCATTGCTCCCTGCATATTTTTTATAATCTTTAGGGTTTCGATAGCCTTTAGAATTGCGCCCGCCCTTCGCTGCATATTCCCAACAGGCTTCGCTAGGTAAAGCAAAACCTTTTCTTGTTTGAGCATTTAATTGAGGTAAAAAATCTTGGGTAATGTCATTCCAAGAAACCATTTCTACAGGACGGTTTTTTCCTTTAAATCGAGAAGGATTGTTTTCTACTCCCATTACTTTTTCCCAAAGTGCTTGGGTGACAGGATACTGCCCTATCCAAAAATCTGGTACTGTCACTTTATGAATGGGTTTTTCATCACCATAGGCATCTTCCTCATCGCTGCCCATCATAAAGGTGCCGCCTTTGACAAAGACCATTTCGGCATATGGGAAATCTGGAAAAATCGAAAACAATTGGCTACTAGGGTCTTGCATTTTTTATGTTCAATATATAATACAAAACGGTTTAGCTTTCAGTATAAGACTTACTAACAAAACCGTTTTTAAAATAATATTCATCCCAAAAATGTAATGACTTTTGGGAAGAAGACAGCCTTCCAGCTTTACTTGTGAGCTAATAGAAAAATAATCGAAACCCAATGTTGTTGTTCCGATTATCAGGGTGATTGTTGTTCCGATAGGAAGTTCGGCAATTCCTGGCATTGTTGTTCCAGGAGCCGCCACGAAGAACCCTTTTTCACGAAATCTGACCTTTGTTTTCATCATTTTTATTCTTTGACAATTTTAAAAACACCCTTTTTCTTAAAGAATAAGCATTGGCATAACTAATAAAATTCAATACAGGCAAAACCCGCCTTTGGCATTGAGTTTCGTCCCATTCTCCAGAATGATACATTTTATCTATTTCCTGCATTTTTTTATCGAAGCGTCTTTTGCTTCTTTGAGTCAATAAAACTTTATTGGGATAAATTTTATATCCTAAAAACGGTAAGCCCCGACCAATATGATTGAGCAAGATAGGCTTTAGTACTCCCTTTAATTGCTCTGTTATATATTGGTTAATTGCTTTGTGTGCCTGTTTCAAAATAGTTTTATCTTTATGCCACAAAACCATATCATCCATATAGCGAACATAAGCTTTTATACGCAACTGCTCTTTGATAAAATGATCCAATCCCGACAGAAAATGATTGGCAAAATATTGACTACTTAAATTGCCAATGGGCAAACCTCTATTGGGTGTATCTTCATAACTGTCAATGATTTGTTCAAATATAGCCAATAATTTTTGTTCTTTAAACAAACGACCAAGCTGATTTTTTAATACTGTATGCTCAACACTGGCAAAAAACTTTTGAACATCTAGTTTTAAAAACCATTGCCATTTTTTAGAAAACACTTTTGCCCTTTCCAATGCAGCATGTGTCCCTTTCCCTCTACGACAAGCATAACTATCGTAAATCTGCACCCTTTCAAAGAATGGGTCACATAGATTCATTAAAGCATGGTGTAAAACTTGCTCTCCAAAAATGGAAGCACAAATTTTCCTTTTTTTGGGGTCTGAAATGGTAAAATAATAATAGTTTCCTACTTCTACCTTCCCTTCTAAAATTTGCCTTCTTAAAGCCAATAAGTTAGCATCCAAATTTTGCCGATACAACATAACTTCTTGGGAATGGTTTTTCCCTTTTCTGGCTTTCCAAAAAGCCAAATGTAAATTATCTGGGTCGGCTATCTTTTCAATCAAATAATTTGCCCGTTTCATCCTTATCGGTACTTTGACTTACAAAATGGTGTCCATACTTCGCCACTTTTTTTTCTCCAATTCCTTTTACCTTTTTAATACTGCCCAAACTAAGCGTCTCCATTTTTGCCAATTCTGCCAACTCTGCATCTGTAAAAATCGCATAAGCAGGAATGGCTTCTTCCTTTGACAACTGCCTTCTAATCTCTCGCATCTTTGAAAATCTTGAAAAACTGGCTTCATCCAAAACAAATTTGTAATCTATTTTGGGCTTCTTTCTATTCTGAGTATAACTTGGGGTATCCTCCAAATACCTTACACAAAAACTCCAATAAGCACCTTGAGGTGTATTGACCAATGATTGTTCTGTTTGTAAAACCTTTTTAGACCGTAAAAAAACATTCATTTCCTCTAGCATCTGTTCGCTTCCCAATATAGGAATCGTAAATATTTTGATTTGCATTTGTTTGTTTTGGTTGAAAAAATCCCGCCCCATACTCGCTTGATTCACCACCTTCCATTGGCCACGCTCCGCTGCCTCTTCCAGGTGGGGAATCAAGCTCGTTTTTCCTATCTTTTTAGCTCACAAGCAAAGCTTGATGGCTGTCTCTGCCTAAGAGAAAAATAATCGAAACCCAATGCCGTAGAGCCGAGAACCAGTGTGAGAGTAGTACCGATAGGAAGCACGGCAATACCTGGCATTGAAACTCCAGGAGCCGCCACGAAGAACCCTCGAAGAACTCCCACCTTCCTCCCAAGCAGAACCATCACTAGGAGCATTTTTGTAGTCGCCATGCCAATGGTCTTGACACCACTCCCATACATTCCCACTCATATCATACAAACCCAATTCGTTCGGGGCTTTTAAGCCTACTGGCTTTGTTTCATTATGGCTATTTTCATAATACCACGCAACTTCATTTATTTCATTACTTCCTGCATATTTTTTATAATCTTTAGGGTTGCGATAGCTTTGGGAATTGCGCCCACCCCTAGCGGCATATTCCCAACAGGCTTCGCTGGGTAATCCAAACTTTTTGCCTGTTTGGGCATTTAAACGGGGTAAAAAATCCTCTGTAATATCATTCCAAGACACCCTTTCTACAGGACGGTTTTTGCCTTTAAAAGCAAGTTTTTTTGGTAAGGCATTCATTACTCGTTCCCAAAGTGCTTGGGTAATGGGATACTGCCCTATCCAAAAATCGGGAACAGTGACTTTGTGAACTGGTTTTTCGCTATCAAAAGCATCATCATCATCGCTGCCCATCATAAAAGTACCGCCTTGTACCCAAATCATGTTGGAGTGTGGGAGGTCGGGGAAGATGCGGAAGTCTTTGGTGTTGGTGTTTGTGTTGGGATTAGGCATTGGTCAGCAGGGAGTTTTTATAGGCTAAGAGGCTGTCTATGAGAGGTTCTAAATCCTTGTAATCTTTTAGTTGGGGAGTCGGGTAATTTTCTATATGTTTATATCCCTCAAACTTATTCGTTGAGACAATAAAATGATGTGGGTCGTAGTCTTTTTGCATTTCATTCATTGCATCAAATATTTGTTTTATTTCTACATCACTCATACTGTATCCTAAAAACAAAAAACTATATTCAGAAAAAAGTTTTCTAAACTCAAAAATGGGAAATTTCTCTCCTTCTTTGGGATTATACAATTTATCATAATTGGATTTGAATAGAATACAATTGTCGGGCGAAGAAATACAACCATGCAATTTGTATAGAAAACGCTCTTTGCTTTTGAGTTGACTCAATTGAAAATTGTCAAAATGTTTGGCTACATATAATTTGGAGTCTGCTTGTTCAAATGCTCTATCATAATTGGTGGTAATGATTTTGGACGATAAGGAAATGAGTTTTTTGTGTACAGACAAATCGGGGTCAATACCAAGAGATCCGTACAATTCTTCTACTTTTTCGACAATCTGTTTTTTAAATTTATTTTCCAATTGGGAAATGACAAAAAGCGGTTCCAAATCGCCATCTTTTAACAAAGGAATGTAATTTGTTTTACCTACCTTTTTACAAATTTCTATGGTTAATTTTGTCCAATTGGGAAAACCAAATTTCATAGACATTCCAGAACCAACAAACAAAAGGAGTTTGTTATTTTTAATGGCTTCTTTCAAATGATAGGGCAATTTGGGAATGGGTATGGATGGGTTTGCTTTGGGCTCTTTTAATTTTTCGTGTGGCATTTCACTAAGCAAAAAACAAAAGTCTTCCAAATTGAGGGTTTCTCCATCCAAGCTTTCAATTTGCTTTAGTTTTTTTTCTTCTTTATGCCCAAACTTTTCCCGCAACTTTTTTAGTTCCACCCATTTCTCCTTTCCATTAATGTTGATGGCAAGTTCCAAATCTTGGGAATCGTCTATGTCCAAAAAAGCATCAAAAAACTCTTTCGATAGTTTGGGGTCTTTGTCT
>JAHDIA010000568.1 GCA_020631035.1 Chitinophagales bacterium
ATTTCTTTTTCATAAACGAACTTTCCTTAAAAAATCGTTCCATTTTTTCCTTACTATCCTCATAGCCCCTACTTTTTGATTCAAAATGGTACAATTGGGTATAAGGGGTGTATACTATTAAGAAGCCTAAATCCCTTATTTTAAGACACAAATCTACATCATTAAAGGCAACTTTTAGGTTTTTATCATCCATTCCCTTTACTTTCTCATATATTTCTTTCTTGACCATCAAACAGGCGGCAGTACAGGCAGATACATTTCGAGTCAATCCCATCAAAAAGTGTTGATTGTATTGGTGGGCACCAATGTATTTGAAAGCGTGCCCTGCCACTCCGCCAATGCCCAATACCACTCCAGCATGTTGAATGGTATCATCTTCAAATAGTAGTTTGGCTCCTACCGCTCCTACTTCCTCTCTTTGGATGTGCGAAACCATATTGTTCAACCAGCCTTGAGTGATGACTTCTGTATCGTTGTTCAACAATAAAACGTATTCACCTTGGCTTTGTTCGACTGCCCAATTGTTGATTTGGGGGTAATTGAAGGGGACATTGTACTCATAGGATCGAATATTGGGATGTTTTTGGCACATCTGCTCAATATAGTCGAAAGTGGCTTGTTCTTCACTATTGTTGCTAATGAGCAGTATTTCGTAATGGGCATATTGGGTTTTTTTGAGAATACTACTCAAGCATTTTTTGAGGTAGTGTACTTGGTCTTTAAACGGAATAATGATGCTGACCAATTTGGTGCTTTCGACTGTTCTGACAGTGTGGTAACTTCCTCCTCTCAATCCCTGTTCTATTGTTCCTTTGATTTGTTTTCTTTCTAAGTGGGATTCGATGGCTTTTTTGCCTGCTTCCCACACATAACTTTTTTCGGTATAAACTGCGGCAGTACTTCCTGCCACTTTGCGCCAATGGTAAAGAATGTGTGGAAGGTGGTGTATTTTGTTGTTGTTGGTCCCATCAATTATACGAAGAAATAAGTCGTGGTCTTGTGAACCTTCATATCCTTGACGAAACCAGCCAATTTGGTCGCCCAACGCCTTACGAATGACGGCAAAATGGGTAATGTAATTGTTGGATAGTAGCAAATCGGGATTGAAATCGGGCTTAAAATAGGGTTCAACCCTTTGTCCATTTTCATCGAGTTTGTCCTCATCGCTGTAGATAAAGTCCAGTTTTTGATTGTCATTCAATGTTTTGACTACCCAATAAAGCGCATCTGGGGTCAGTTCGTCATCATGGTCGAGTAGACCAATGAACTCGCCACTTGCCAACTGAAGAGCCTCATTGGATGCTAGAGAAATACCTTTGTTTGTTGCGCCCAATCTGATTTTGATACGAGGATCTTTGTCTTCCCATTTTTTGAGTGCTTCAGTGGTTTCAGCATTGGGAGATGCATCGTCATAGAGACACAATTCCCAATTAGAATAGTATTGATTCAAGACCGACTCAACACACAAATCTAGGTAATGTGGAGGGACATTGTAAACAGGTACAATGATGGAAATGGTGGGTTGATAGGCAAAGTTTGTACAAGCTTGTTTTTTTTGTGCAATACTCTCTTCCGTTTCTTGATTGAGTTTGAGAAACAATTGATAGGCTTCGTTTTGGCTGATATTGAGTAGGTGACTGAGTTGCCCCGATTTTTCAGCATCAATTAGTGGCGGACCAAAGGTGGCAATGGTTCCTTGTTGATCGTAGACCTTAAAAACCAGTTTTTTGGGTATTTCTGTTCTATCAAAAGGCTGTTGAAAGTTGAAGCCTGTGTGTTGTGCCTCTTTTATTTTGGGATATTCAGCAGCGATGTCGGGACGAAGTTTGCCATATTCGACTGTACCAATTTTTTCTTGTTGGATGTATACATCAACTTTGTCGATTCCGTTGGGCGAGAGTGTCCAACCACCTGCTAGGAGTTTTCCGTTGAGGATGGCGGCATAGTCGCAGCAAAAGTGAACATCTTTTTGTTTTTGGATGCCTCCAATGCCTTCGCCCGTCAGTAGGCGTTTAAAATTGTGGATGATTTGTTCAGGTGGTTCGGTTTTGATGGCGTGAACGAGGGTTTGGAAATTTTTTCGGTTGAGCTTGCCCAACAAACGAAAAGGATGTCGTACGCTGTTTTTTAAAAACTGAAGTCCCAAACGACCAATGTCAACTATTTTCATTGATTGGATTGATTCAATGCAAAGTTATAATTTTTTTGTTTAGGACGGAACGTTGGTGGCTTCGTTTGCATCGAGTGTCCCCGCTATTCATTCCAAGTCTCGATTTGCTTCGCATCGAGAGCTTTCCATTACTATCGGGCGTAGAATGACAAAGATATTGTAATTTTTTGAGTTCGCACTTCGCACCAGAAAAGCGTAGGACGAAGCGGATGGATGCAATTTATGACGCAGCCAAAAACATGCGCCCGATAACCAGAGCACACGCAGCCTAGTATCACACACATTGCCCCATAAAAAAACTACTCAATTATATTTGTTTTGCTACTCTTTAAGATGGGTTTTAAGTTGATTTTGTAATTTTCCAAATAAGCCAATGGAATTTGAGTTTCCCAGGGTACAGAAATGAGTAAGTTGTAAGTTTGATTCCACAATTCTCGTTTGTTGTAATTGATGAGAATGGAGCCAATATTGGGAATTTCTGCTTCAGATTTGAATTTGGCAACATCTAAAAACTCAAACAAATAATGTGATCCAAAGTTGTTGAAACCAGGATGCAAAGTAGGCAAGTTGATGTCATTAATGCAAATGCAAGCGTGTGGTGACATATAAGGAAGAAGACCCAATAAATCTAATGTAGGCCAAGGGTGTTGGTGTCTGACAGAGTTGAGAAAAGCAAATTCTACTGAACCCTTTTCAAGATAATTGCCAATGTCCAAAACACTGTTTTTGGTATGGAGACTGTAATAGTCCTGCTGTTCAGGAATCAGCTGGTCAATTAACATACCAGTTGCCAAGAATTTGTCCCAGAAGCAATGTTCTTGAAAGTCAAATGAATGAAGATGATTGTAAGCACTTTTGTCTGTCTCACGCACTGTTTCCATTGCTGCCAAAATAATGGAGCTTGAAAAGCCAGCAGCAATGCCAATTTCGACTAAAAAGGTAGGATTGTTTTGAACAATCTCCTTGTATAAAAACTCACCATCAACTCTACTGATTTTTCGTTTGATGTTTTTGAGAGGTGCTTGGTATATTGTGTTGAGTTGATTCATTAGTACTCTAATTTATTTTGACAAATTTAACAATTCTATTGCTTCACTAGCTTCCTCATAAAACCACTTCAATTGTTGATCTGTAAAATAATCTTGCCATCCACCTACTTTCCCTTTTCTATAGTGAGATTGTGTATCTATTTCCTTCTTTCTTTTAAATCCAGCAGTTGTCATATTGTCTAATGGTTTGGCTTTGCTTGGATCTAGTTCAAGGAATGTATATATTTCATTTCGATGTTTATCTGTTTCCGCATGTAAATCTTTATATTGGACAAAGTAGTATTGAAAGTTTTTTTCTCCTTTTTTTGCTTGTTCCATCCAATCAAGATCTAGTTTGATTCTTTTATTCCATTTTTTGGCAATATGTCGAACAAATCCCTCTACTTCTAGAAGTTCGTGTTTGTTTTCTTCAAAGTACATAGGGTCTTTTTTAAAAAGACTATTTCGTTTTTTCCATATAGGGTTTTGATTTAGTTCAAGCCTTAGTAAATGATAGCACCAGCTAACTACAATATCTCTTCCATCTCTTGCCAAATAAATGTATTTATGACCAGGTATAAAGGTATCTGAAATCCCTTCAGGGGTTCTATCTATGCAAACAGGGGCATCTTCACAATACTTTATAACAGTTCTATTAATAAATCGAAAAAATTCCTGTCTAAAAATATTGGGATGTTTGGCAAACAAATCAAAACGAGCAGCTTTCGATTGCTGGAAGGCATCAAAAAGTCTTTTAAAATGAAACTCTCCAGTACATTTAATTTCAGGGTGTAAATTCAATAAGTTACACAACCAATTCGTCCCTGAACGTTGATATGCTCGTAGAAAAACTGCTTTTTTGTTATTCATTTGTTGGAATTATTTTGTTGGTGTTGATAAACAAAGAACCTTTCACTCAGTCTTGCATAATTTTCAAAAAGATATTCATACATCCTTATATCCAAACTGTGTTTGTCTAATAAAGCATTGTAAGTTTTATAAGATATTTCAAATTGGTTTTTATTATTAGCTATGGTGACATTTTTAGGAGGAACTATTTTGTATGTTTTTTTGAGTGCTTTTAACAAAATGGTCATAGATAAATGATAGAATTCTTGTAAACCAATAAATGTGTAGGTATGTTTCATTTTTTGTAAATAAATATGAAAAGAGGCTGCTACACCAATTAAGGTTTGTGCCATAATATTGGAAGGCACTTTTAATGCAAAACTTTGTAGGATGGTTTTTTACAAATTCTTTATGTG
>JAHDIA010000569.1 GCA_020631035.1 Chitinophagales bacterium
AGCGGTCAACCTCAAAGAATTGGTCGATGAAACCGAGACCATTTTTAATGAAGCCTTGGAACATGAGGTAAATAAATTGGTGAAAGAGGCTCCCAAAGTCATACAAGAGAAACAAAAAGCCGATGCAGGTTCTGATAATGTGGAGGATAAGGTAGGAGTGTAGTAAATTCAGACTTGTTTAAACAATAAACAACAAACCGTCTATTTGATACAAAATATCAAATAGACGGTTTTATTTTTTGTAAAATATAGCAGTCCCAAATCTTGAGTTTCCAATTTTAAATCTTTGATCAACTCAACTCACCTCCGAAAACTGCATATCATGTAAATTTCTATAATAGCCATTCAACTCCAAAAGTTCCCCATGTTTGCCCATTTCCATAATTTCTCCTTTGTTCAAGACCATAATCGTATCGGCATGCTGTATGGTCGACAAACGGTGGGCAATGACAATAGAGGTGCGCCCCTTAACCAATTGCTCAATCGCATTTTGTACCAAATCTTCCGTTTCGGTATCAATCGAAGAAGTTGCTTCGTCCAATATCAAAATTTGTGGGTCGTAGACCAAAGTACGGATAAATGAAATCAATTGTCTTTGACCGAGCGAAAGCGTCGCCCCACGTTCCATCACATTGTAATCGTACTGTCCAGGCAACTTCATAATAAAGTCGTGCGCCCCTACAATTTTGGAAGCCTCAATGATTTTGTCCTTGTCAATGCTGTCGTCGTACAAAGTAATGTTGTCCATAATCGAACCCGAAAACAAAAACACATCCTGCAAAACCAAACCAATTTGTGAGCGCAAAAAGGACAATTCATATTCCCGAATGTCTACGCCATCTACCAAAATTTGCCCATCTTGTATGTCATAAAAACGGTTCAAAATATTAATAACAGAAGACTTACCTGCCCCCGTTGCTCCTACAATCGCCATCGTTTTTCCAGCCGCCAAATCGAAAGAAATGCCCTTCAAAACCATATCGACCTCATTGTAGGCAAACCATACATTTTGGAAGGAAATATTGCCCTTCAAATTTTGACCTTTGATGCTTCCTTTATTCTTGATGATGGAATGATCGTCCAACAAAACAAAAACCCGTTCAGCAGCAACCAAACCCATTTGCAAAGTATTGAATTTATCTGCCAACATTCGCAAAGGACGAAACAGCATATTCAAATACAAAATAAAAGCAATCAAACTTCCCAAAGTTGCCAAGTCGGTAATGACCAAGTTGGCTCCAAACCAGACCATCAAACCCAAAGCAGTTGCCGTAATGATTTCAATCGCAGGGAAAAAGATGGAGTAATACCAAATAGACTGAATATTCGCCTTACGGTGGCGGGTATTGATTTCCTTAAATTTATTTAGCTCTCGTTTTTCAGCACTAAAAATCTGAATGATACTCATACCCGAAATATGCTCTTGCAAAAAGGCATTCATTTTTGCTACCTCATTTCGTACCTCTTGATAGGTTTTTTTAATGCCTTCTTTAAAGATATAAGTTGCATAAACAAAAAATGGAAAGGTCGAGAGTGAAACCAAAGTCAATCGCCAATTGGTTGTAAACATAAAGGTCAAAACCACAACAATGGTCAACAAATCGGCAATGATGTTGATGATACCCGCTGCAAATACATCGCTGATGGCTTCTACATCGTTTATGGTTCGAGTAGTAGCCGTTCCAATGGGCGTCTTGTCAAAAAAGCGCAAACGCAAACCATTGACGTGTTGGAATACTTTGATCCGCAAATCTCGAATGATGGATTGTCCCAACCAATTGGAAAGAAAAATAAAAAAGTACCGACAAATAGAATTGATGATTAATACTGCGAACAATAGCAATACCATATTTTGCAATCCAACTCCATCGCCTTTGACAATGGTATCGTCCACCGTTCGTTGAATCAGAAACGGCGTCAATGGCTGCAAAATCGCCAATAAGATTGCCAACAAAGTAGTGCCTATGAATGCCGTCCGAAATGGACCAGCCAAGGCAATTACTTTTTTGAGCAAATCTAAATCAACGACTCTATTGGCAAAACGAGATAAATAGGACAAATCAATTGGTGATTTTAATGATGGGGATTTTTATCCCCAATTTTTTCCAATAAAAATACAATGGCAAATCCGAAGACCATCGACAAAATGGCTCCCACAACATATGGATTGCCCACTTGTTCTGCAAATTGTCCTGGCAATAAATTGGCTTCTTTGATGATTTTGTCTATTTCCATTTTGGGCAAGACTTCAATAATCTTTCCCTCTTCGGTCATCCCCAATGTAGGAATGCGCCAAGGCCATACTTTGTTCAATGAACCAATCATAAAACCTGTTAATAATGCTAGGGTAGGGTAGCGGTAATTTTTAAAAGTCCACGACAATACCCTCGCAAAGGTAGTCAAACCCAACAAACAGCCCAAGGCAAAAACACCCATTGTCAAAATTGCCTGTGGATCAAAGTTGCTCAGGACACCTTCTTTCAAGGTATCGTGCAAAATAAATTGGTACATTCCCAGTAGTAGCAACATAAAACTTCCCGACAAACCAGGCAAAATCAAAGCGGAAATGGCGATGACCCCACAGACAAAAACATACAATAGAGACTCAGAGCCACTGGCTGGAGTGGCAATGGTCACAAAATAAGCAAAAACTGCTCCTACAATCAACAGGACTATTTCCAAAACACTCCACCGCTTGATTTGTTTACCCACATAGACTGCCGAAGCTATGATGAGTCCAAAAAAGAACGCCCAAATCAATACAGGATAATTTTCCAATAAGTAGCTAATGGCAAACAAGCCCACCAAAAACCCTAGAACCATACCCGTCATCAAACCCACCAAAAAATTGCCATTGATGGCTCGCCATACTCCACCAATGCCGTCTTGTTTAAATGTGCCCAACAAAGCAGGAGAGAAAGCCTTGATAGAATTGAGCAATGTTTCATAAATGCCTGTGATGAATGCAATGGTGCCACCCGACACCCCAGGAATGACTTCTGCAATGCCCATTCCCATTCCTTTGAGCGCATCCAACACAAAGTTGTTTTGATTGTTCATACTGCAAAGGTAATTTGTTGTCATCAAAAAATAAGTTTTCGTTGAACAATTAAGTAGATGAACGTATCTTGTAGCCTATGATACAACTCATTCGTTGGTTGCTGTTTCCTTTTGCGTGTTTGTATGGACTCATTGTATGGGCACGCAATAGACTATTTGACAAACGTATCCTCAAAAGCATTGAGTTTGCGATGCCCATTGTTTCTGTAGGCAATTTGAGTGTAGGAGGGACAGGCAAAACGCCAATGGTAGAGTATTTGGTCGCCTTGCTCAAAGAGGAATACCAAGTGGCAACATTGAGTAGGGGCTACAAAAGACGTAGCAAGGGCTTTGTACTGGCAGACAATAAGACCACAGCAGAACAAATCGGAGACGAACCCCAACAAATCAAAAGCAAGTTTCCAGATATTGCAGTCTGTGTCAATGAGGATAGAGTATTAGCCATCCCAGAATTATTGAACAAAGAACCCGACATCAATTTGGTCTTGTTGGACGATGGTTTTCAACACCGCTACCTCCAAGCCGATTTTGAAATTTTATTGACCGCTTATGGCGATTTGTTTAGCAATGATTTTTATTTGCCCACAGGCAATCTTCGAGATTGGAAAGGAGCTTACCAAAGAGCCAACATCATTGTGGTGACCAAATGTCCACACAATTTGTCCATTCAAGAGCAAAATAAGATTCGGGAAGAAATCAATCCATTCCCACACCAAAAGCTATATTTTTCAGGTATCGAATATGCCCATCCGTATCACTGTTTTGAACAGACAATGGAGATTGACTTGGGACAAGTGGAGGAAGTATTGCTAGTCGTGGGCATTGCCAATGCAACAAGCTTAGAAAATTACCTGACAAGCCAAGTTGAAACAATAGAACAATACCGTTTTACAGATCACCATTATTTCACCCCTAGAGAAATCGAGAAAATCAAGCGAAAGTTTGAAGGCATGCAACACTCCAATAAAATCATTTTGACCACCGAAAAAGATGCGACTCGTTTGAGACTCTTCCAGACGGAATTACAAGACCTGCCTGTTTACGTCTTGCCTATTGAAATGCTTTTTCTAGCACAACAAAAGGAGTTTGACCAACAAATCAAGGATTTTCTAGCAAATTATGAGATGTGAAATGTCAAGGTTTTTTATGAGCGACTCTCCTCGTTTCAGTCCCATTCAGTCTGGTATCCTTGCATGTTTTGCCTGTACAGCACACTTATCCTTCACCATGCGCCACGCTTCAATCAAACAATCCCTCATCCCTTATCAATAAGAGAATGGCGCCATGTGGGACAATGACATATTTTTCTTTGTTGAATTCTATTTCGTAGCCACTTTTTTGCAAGTAAATGGCAAGGTCGCCTTCTCTAGCTTGTAGGGGAATGTACTTGGCAGCACTTTGTT
>JAHDIA010000570.1 GCA_020631035.1 Chitinophagales bacterium
CAACTGATTGGCTTCTTTTTGGACTTTGAGTTTGACACCTAGCGGCTTGCCTTTTTCGTCCAGTTCAAATTTGACTTCGGGTTTATCGAATTGAATAGAACCCAATGCCATTCTTTTCTTTCTGACTTTTCGAGCCAATTTGTGCAAGGTCAATATTTCTGCGGCAAAATCTCCTTTACCTGTTTCAATGACATTTTGAGCTTCTGCATAAGTAAAGCGTCTGTTGGAAAAAATGATGGTTCGGGCAAAGGTTTTATTGACCACTTTGCCCGCTTTTGTCATTTCAAAAATAGCGGAAAAACACAATTTATTCTCATTGGGACGCAAGGAACAAACGAGATTGGATAGATGTTCGGGGAACATTGGAAGTACTCGGTCTACAAGGTAAACAGAGGTTGCTCGAATCATAGCCTCTTTGTCTGAGGCACTGCCTTCTTTAACATAGTGGCTAACATCGGCAATGTGTACACCTACTTCCCAGTTTCCATTGGGTAGGCATTGAAGGGATAAAGCATCGTCAAAGTCTTTGGCGTCGTGGGGATCAATGGTAAAGGTGGGAACACCTCTAAAATCTAGCCGACGGTCGATTTCGTCTTGGGGGATGTCCAGGCTGAGTTTGTTGATTTCCTTTAGGACTTCTTTGGGGAATTTAAGTGGGAAGCCATTGTTGATCAGAATGGATTGCATTTCTACATCGTGTTCGCCTGGTTGTCCCAGTACTTTGACGACATTGCCATAAGGACTTTTTTGATTTTTTGGCCAGCCGATCATCTGAACCATCACTTTGTCGCCATCTTTGGCATTGTGGATGTTTTTTTCCTTGATGTAAAAATCGACAGGCATTTTTTCATTGTCTATTCGACAAAAGGCAAAACCTTTTTGCATTTCGATGATGCCTGTAAACTCTTCCTGTTGGCGTCGAACAATGTCTACAATGCGGCCTTCTAGTCTTCCTTTGCGGCCTTTTTTAAAGACCTGTACTTTGACAATGTCTCCATCAAAGGCACGGTTGACATCGTCTTTGTCTACAAAAATGTCTTGCTCAACGGCTTCACTAATGATGTAAGCAGCCCCTCTAGCAGTCATATCGACCTTTCCTTCAATGGTTTCTTTGTAATTGACCGAACTGCCTTTTAAAGAAGCGGCTTGATCTTTGTTTTTAGATTTGCTATAGAATTTGCTGTCTTTTCCTTTTTTGATTTTTCTTTTTTGTTCCAATACAACTAGGGCTTCAATGATCTCATCTTTGTAGTATTTCTTTTTGCCTAGTTTCTTTTGGACTTGTTTGATGGTAAATCCATTATGTGGATTTTGGGTAAATATGCTGTTAATTTTATCTAGCAATTTTTTCTTCGTCGTCTTTTTCTGACTCACTGTGTATAATTTTTTTTAATGATTAAATTTTAATATAAACTCTTTGGATGTACAAAAACACTATGAGTTTGATTCCCACGGAGCTTGGTGAAGGCAGGCAGAACTATATTTTTTCTACTTATCTATACAATATTGAGAATGTAATGGTTTCAAATGTCACGAATTTATTTTTTAAAAGATTTTTTGCGAATAGAGACAGAACCTTCTAAACTAGCCCCGATAGTAGCGGTTACCCCACAGTAGGGGCAGTGCCTTGCGCCTGCCCTAAACGAGGAGTAAAAGCGGATAGCGGGCAAACAAGCAGCGACGAAGCACCACAATACTTGCTCCTAATTTATTTATTTTTGTCCTTTGAAAATTTTTGTGGAAGAGAGTTGATTCTTAAACAAGCTATCCAGTCGCCTGCGTCTCCTTACTATTTGTTCAAGAACCACTCTCCAAAAATTGTCAAAGAACCGTCATTCATCCCCCAAAGACAACAAATTGACAAACAAGCGATAAGCACCAGGCACGCCCGCTGGCAATTGTCTAAAGAAGGACAAAGCTGTATACACAAAATGCCCCTCGCCATATGGAGCGACCAAAAGCGAACCCTTTTTGCTGTCTTCGCCCTCGTCATTACAGGCAAGCAAAGGCACAAAGTTTTCATCCCATTCATTGGGAAAGTACAAACCTCGTTCTTGTACCCAATTGTCAAAGTCTGCCTGAGTGATTTTGTTGGGGACATTCAAAGCGGGATGTTCAGGGTTGAGAATGTCTATTTTCGCAGTTTCGTCGGTTACCCGATCTCTAGAAATGTTTAAGTTGTAGGGCGCAACTTCCTTGCTAATCAAGCTATAAGTGGTGTTGTATTGCGCTATCACTGTACCTCCTTTTTTGACGTATTCAAACAGTGTAGAGGCGATGTGTGGAGCCCGTTTTTGGGTATTGAACAAGCGAATGCCCAAAACCACCGCATCGTATGTTTGCAAAGTAGACAAGCTAATGTTGTGGATATTGAGTTCGTCTACTGTATAGCCGATTTGTCGCAAACTTACTGGAACAAGATCGCCTGCCCCCTTGATATAACCTATCTTTTCTCCCGTTTTTTTGATGTCCAATTTGACCACCTGAACTTGCGATTTGGGAAATAGCGTCTGGTGGGCAATGTGGTCGTATTCGATGTTTTGTTGGGCATAATTGTAGTTTTTACCATCCACTTCTATATGTGCTTCCAAATAGCTACTTTGAGCATTTTTAGGCGGTGTTATTTGGAAATTGATGCTTTGCTCGCTTCCTTTTTTGTCCATTTTTAAATCTACAAAAGCGGGTTCGATGACCCATTCCTTATTGGGAGCAATGAGTGACACTTTTGCTTGGGTATTCCCCTTTAAATTTTTGACCAAAACTGCTACATTTTGTGGCTTGTCATCGGCAAATAGCATTACTTTTTCTTGGATATTGGCCGTCACAGGTGGCGCAATGACCAAGGAACGATAGAGTTCGCCCTTGCCATCGTCTTGCCATTTGTGGACAATGGCTTGAATGTAATTGACATTTTGTCCTTCGATGTCTAGGGTAAATTGCAATGCCAATTGGGACGGATTATTGGGCAAGCCAACCAGCATTTGATTGTCTACCTCAAACATTCCCAGACTTGGGTCTTTTTGTAGCCAATATGCCTGTGAAATATCCTTGTTTTCTGCCACCCGTACTTGGGTGTTAAAGCTCAATTTTTGGTTGTATTTTAGCGTTTTGTTGAGACTCGTATCTTTTTTGCTGCCTACAAAAGAAACATTCTTGAGTTGTACATTTAGATCCGAACGATTTAGAGCTTCCACCACCACATCTATTTTGTCACCTGAACAAAGTAAATGATTTGTTGCAATGGCTTCCAAATACATTCCTGAACAATGGTAAATGAGCTGGTCAATCTCTTGTAACTTTAGGTTTTTCCAATAATCTTCCCCTTTTAATTGTGCAATTTTCTCTCTTGCTTTCAAGAGTTGTGGCACAACATCGGCGGGATTCATAGGATCAAAACCGATGGCGGCTTCTTCTAATATTCTACCAATGGGTGCCCCATTTTTAATCCTAGACCAAGAAGTGTTGATGCCCGCAAAAAGCCCATCAGTGGTCATATCTCCTTTGAGGGGGAGGAGGTATTCCACTTTTTGCCCTCTTTTTCCTATGCGTCCCATTGCTTGACAACGGTGTTGGCTACGGCTTTCGGCAGCTACTTCGGTATAAGACAAACCCATCAAAGGATTGTAGACGCCAATGTCTACGGGAATCATTTTGGCTTTGTCACCGCTTTGCTCAAAGGCTTCTTTGCTGCCATAAGTACGCCAAGAGGCATTGTATAAGAGTTTCTTGGGTTGCCATACCTCTACATATTCCAATTGTTCTGGAAAATAGTCGGGATTGCCAGCGATTTCAAAGGCTTCTTCTGCTAGGATTGCTGATGCGGTATGGTGTCCGTGGGTGATGCCTGGCTCTGTCGAGAATCGGGTAATCAAGACATCGGGTCGAAATTTGCGGATGATCCAGACCACATCTGCCAAGACTTGTTCTTTGTCCCAAATCTTAAAGGTTTCGTCGGGATGTTTGGAAAAGCCGAAGTCGTTGGCACGGGAAAAAAACTGTTTGGCTCCGTCGATTTTGCGGGCTTCGAGCAGTTCTTGTGTGCGAATGGCTCCTAAGCTTTCTCGCAATTCTGTTCCAATCAAATTTTGTCCACCATCGCCACGGGTCAAGGACAAATAAGCGGTTTCAATCAGTTCTTCATTGGCGAGGTAGGCGAGCAAGCCCGAATTTTCGTCATCGGGATGGGCGGCAATGTGGAGGGCTGAACCCAATACATTTAGTTTGTTGATGGCGAGTTGCAATTCGGCGGCATTGGGTTTGTAGGGAGCCTGCGCTATTAGAGATTGAAGACTCAGGCAGACACATAACAAAAATGCCAAAGCGGTCGGATAGGGCAAATATTTAATTTTGTACATACTTTTCTAAGATACAACATTTACATTTACCTACAAAGGTGTCACCTTTTAAGTGCAAAGGTGTCACCTTTAAAAATTTTTTTGCGAAAGTAATCTGTTTTTATAAA
>JAHDIA010000571.1 GCA_020631035.1 Chitinophagales bacterium
CCCTACTATTTGTTCAAGAATCACTCTCCAAAAATTGTCAAAGAATATCTTTTCTTTAGAATTTTTCTGTAGAGCTAAAGAAGAAACTGCCTTCTCTTTCGGCATTTTCGTCAGAGTCGGCACCATGAACAGCGTTTTCGCCTATGCTCGTTGCATATAATTTGCGGATGGTTCCATCTGCTGCTTCTGCTGGATTGGTTGCACCAATTAATTTGCGGTAATCTTCTACAGCATTGTCTTTTTCTAGAATAGCTGCAACGATTGGACCAGAAGACATAAAGTCAACCAATTCACCATAAAATGGGCGTTCTTTGTGGACTTCGTAAAATTGTCCCGCTCTTTCTTGGCTCAATTTGGTGTATTTCATTGCCACAATTCTAAAGCCAGCTTCGTTGATCATTTTCAAAATTGGACCGATGTTGTTGGCTTTGACAGCATCGGGTTTTACCATTGTAAAGGTTTTATTACCTGCCATTTTTATATTTTTTGTTAAAAAACGCTGCAAAAGTAGTCAATATGAAAGGATTGAATAAAGAAAGAAGCGTAATTTTGTGATTTTTTAGAAAATTAGAGGCATTGGTACTAGTAAGTAGTTAATTGATTGAAGGCGACGAAGGGCAAAGCATGCCATTTACGCCCGATAGTAGTGGATACCCCACAGTCCCAATTTTATTGGGACGAGGAGTAGGAGCGGATAGCGGGGAGTGACCACCGTTTGAAAATGTGACCGTTCCGTCTTAATTTTTAAAAGATGAAAAGTAGGCGTACTTTTGACCTTAAATCTAAAAGGATTTTGATAGATAAACGAAATGATTGTATGGAAGTAGCTGAATTGCAACAAATATTGGCAAAGCCCAAAAGAATAGTGATTTGTTCCCATTTTAAACCCGATGGCGATGCCATTGGCTCCAGTTTGGGCTTGGCATTGATATTGAAAAAAATGGGGCATGAAATCAATGTGATTATGCCTTCGCTTTATCCTGAATTTTTGGATGGCTTGGAAGGCAGTAGAGAAATTTTGATATTTAATCAGGCAATTCCTTTGGGAGTGAGAATGATAGAAGCCGCAGAATTGATTTTCTGTTTGGATTTTAATGATTTGAGTAGAACCAATGTGATGCAGCCTTATTTGGAAAATGCCTCAGCCCCCAAGGTTTTGATTGACCATCATTTGGACCCAAAAGATTTTGCTGATTTTGTGAGGAGCAAACCACAGGCGAGTTCTACCTGTGAAATGATTTTTGATTGGATGCAAGAAATGGATTTAGGCCATTTGCTAGACAAAGATATCGCCAATTGTTTGTTAACGGGCTTGATTACCGATACAGGACGCTTTAAATTTGCCTTGTCTCCCAATGTGTTTCACATCACCTCTAAATTGTTGGCAGTAGGTGGAGACATAGAGCAAATCAACAGAAATATTTTTGACAGTTTTTCGGAAGATCGTTTGAGGTTGTTGGGTTTTAGCTTGACCGAAAGAATGCAGGTGTTTCCAGATTTGAAAGCGGCCTATATTGCTTTGAGCATAGAAGACTATAAGAAATTCAACTTTAAAATTGGGGACAATGAGGGCTTGGTCAATTTTCCTTTGAGTATGAAGGATACTGTTTTTTCAACCTTGATTTCGGAAACAGATGATGTCATAAAGTTCTCGTTTCGTTCACAGGGCGATTTTGCGGTCAATGAGTTTGCCAAGAAATATTTTAAGGGAGGTGGACACAAAAATGCATCGGGTGGACGCTATCATGGCAAGTTCAAAGAGGCAATTGCCTACTTTGAGCAAAAGATGAAAGAGTACAAGGAGACACTAAACCAAGAAGCATTGAATCAGACAAGTGAATGAGTTCAAATAAATAAGAAAGGCTCAAATGCCCAATTTTGATATAATTTTCAATATTTTTACATTATACTAAACCTATAGAATGAAACGCATCATTTGTTTAATTTTGTTTTGTTTGTTTTTGGGAGCTTGTAAGTGGGATAGTGAACCCAAACAAATGAAACAAGTAGATCCCGAAAAGGTGACTCCCGAAATGCTGGAGCGATTGGGCGGAAAAAAACGGGAAAAGGCGAAACCCCAATTGGCAAATGTCAAAGAAGGGAATTCATCTGGTGGGGTAAGCTACACCATCTATCCCAAACCCAATAATACAGAACCAAAAGTAAAGATGGGCAACTATTTGACCATGAATATGTCTTATAGTACTCCCGAAGATTCTATTATATTTAGTTCTTTTGGTAGAGCCAAGCCATTGAGCATCAAGTTTGCCGAAACACTTTTTAGAGGGGCACTCAATGATGGTTTACAAGAAATGGCAGCAGGTGACAGTGCGGTGTTTATGGTGCCAGCCGAAAAAATGTATTCGAGGCTCCCATCCTTTGTCAAAAGAGGCGACCAGTTGAAGTATTTGGTCAAATTAATTAAGGTAGAAGAGATGGTACCGCCTAAAAAGTAAAAAATCTAATCAAGATATAATTAATAAACATTCTAATCAAAATATCTAATAGACTTATGCGAGTTATTTTCCCCCTTTTGTTTGCTTTACTGCTAATGGCAGGATGTAAAACCGATGCAGGAAGTAGTACAACAAGCAATTCAAACAATACTACAGCTACAACAAGTGCCAAAGTAGATAAAGCCGCTTTGAGCAAAGAAATTTCTACAGCAGAAAATGCTTTGTACAATGTGGACAATTTTACTTTTGACCCTGTAAAAGCCAATGCGGTTGTGATGGGCTATGATAAATTTGTAAAGAACTTTCCAAATGATCCCAAAACACCTGACTACTTATTTAAGTCTGGTGAGATTTACCGATCACTCAAAAAGTTTGACAAGGCGATTGCCTCTTACGAAAATATTTGCAACAACCACAAAGATTTTGAAAAGGCACCACACAGTTTATTTTTAATGGGCTTTAGTTACGAGAATGACCTCAAAAATACCGATAAGGCTAAAGCGACTTATCAGAAATTTTTGACGCAACATCCCAAGCACGAATTGGCGAAAGATGTAAAGTTTTCGCTGGACAATTTGGGCCGTTCGCCAGAGGACATCATCAAAGAGTTTGAGAAAAACAACAAAAAATAGGAGACAATCGAATCCTCTTTTTACGAAAAGTGGGCAAATGATCCGCTTGGACTGGCTTTTTACGAATACCTAATGGGCATTGCCAATCCTGTTATTGACATCCGTACCAATTTGGACGAACATGACACCTTATTGGCTGCCTACTTTTTTCGTTCCTTGTACGACTTGCCTTTTTTAGAGCGAGAGGCTTTGCGGTTGTGTAGTGGGACAGTATTGGACATAGGAGCGGGAGCTGGTACGCATTCCCTCATTTTACAAGATTGGGGCTTAGAGGTTTGGGCAATCGAAATCTCTGGCGGTGCAGTGGAGGTGATGCAAAAACGAGGGGTGAAAAATGTCATTTATCAAGATGTCTTTGACTATTCTGAGCAAAAATTCGACACCCTTTTGATGTTGATGAATGGCATTGGGGTGGGGGGGACGCTTGAGGGTTTGAATCGCTTTTTACAACACGCCAAAAAACTCCTACATCCTGGTGGACAAATCGTCTTTGATTCTTCTGACATCATCAATGCTTTTCACGAAGCAGATGGTGCCGTTTACATTGATTTGGAACAAAATTATTATGGTGAGGTGGATTACCATCTCTCCTACAATGGTATCGAATCCCAGCCCTTTAAATGGCTGTATGTAGATGCCAATACCTTGGCAGAATATGCTGGAAAAAATGGTTTCCGTTTGGAAATTGTAGAGTGGGGCAACAACAATGATTATATGGGGCGTTTGGTCTTGGTGGAGGAATGATGTGATGATTTTCTAAATTTTTTATTGGAGTCCCGATTTCATCGGGATTGGGTGCTTCGTCGCTATTTGTTTGCCGAGACGTCGGACCGCCGCTATCCGCTTTTACTCCTCGTATTGGGCGTCCCGATTCTCGGGATCGCCTCTACTGTGGGGTAACCGCTGCTATCGGGGTCCCGATTCTTATCGGGATTCACTCGCTTTCGCAGAACACATTTTTTTCTTTTTGGATCATACTGAATTTATGGGAATAATAGGATCAAAATCATAAACCTTTATAATGAAAAACCCAACACAACACTTATGTATTTACTTCTTTTTATTGTTGTTTTGTAGCAATCTCAATGCTCAAAAAGCAATGGATAGATTTGATTTGAAAATTGCCTTTGAAGACAGTACTCAAAGTGTTTTAAAAAAGGTGGAAATTAAGCTCGAAAATAAAAGCAATGATGCAGTGATTTTGGAAAGTATTCAATTTTTAAATCAATTGCCTATTGCTTTGAACCATAATAAAGATACTAAAAAAGATATAGAGTTTTTATTGCCTCAACATGAGAAAAACAAATCTGCGTACTTTGGACCTGATTTTCGTTTGTTTGAAAAAGCTAGTTTTTTATTGTCAAGTCA
>JAHDIA010000572.1:0-2020 GCA_020631035.1 Chitinophagales bacterium
GGAGGAAAGAGACTTTAGAGAAGCCCTTGTTTATGCCGAAAAAGCTGCCGCTGCTGCACCAGAAAACAAGTGGTACAAAATGGAATTGGCGAATCTTTATTCACAAGGAAACCGCTATGAGGAGGCTGCCAATATTTATGGCGACTTGATCAAAGAGAATCCGAGCAATCCCGACTACTACCTCGACCAAGCCCACTTGTTCAAATTGATGGGCAACAACAAAGAGGCGATTAAAGTACTAGACGAACTCGAAAAACGCATTGGGGTAGAGGAATCTATTGCTTTGGAAAAACAACGCCTATACATCCAAGACAGTGATGTAGATGGAGCAACCAAAGAAGTCCGCAAACTCATCAAGGCTTTTCCAGGTGATATCCGCTATTACCATATGCTTGCCGAAATATACCTCGCCAATGGAATGCAGGACAAATCACTCGAAATCTATCAAGAATTACTAGACGAAAATCCAGAAGACCCTTATGCACGCCTTGCTATGGCAGAACATTACCGCCAACAAGGAGACAAAGCAAAAGGAATGGAAGAACTACGTTCGGCATTTTCCAACAAAGATTTACCTGCCGAACCCAAGATTCAAATCTTGATGTCAACGATGGGAATGCCTGGAACCGAAACAGCGGAAACCCTTAAAGAAAGCCTCAAATTGGCAGAAGTATTGGCAAATACCCACGACGACGATGCCAATGTACAAGCTGTTTATGGGGATTTGCTCCTACAAAATGAACGCAAAGAGGACGCTCTAAAAGCGTATAGAAAGTCGGTTGAAATTGACGGAAGTAGGGTAGAGTTGTGGCAGCAAATTTTTTATGTACAATCCTTGACCAACAATTTTAAAGATATGGCAGACGATAGTCAAAAAGCCATAGAATTGTTTCCCAATCAAGCGATCATTTACTATTTCAATGGCATTGCCAACAATCGCCTCAAAGATTACAGCAAAGCAATCAAGTCCCTCAAACGTGCGACCCTTATTGGAACCGACGACAATCAATTGATGTCTGAGATGTATTCTCAATTGGGCGATGTCTACAATGCACAAAAAAAGCATGAATTATCAGATGAGGCTTTTGACAATGCCCTTGAAGCCGACCCACAAAACAGTTTGGTCTTAAACAACTACAGTTATTACCTTTCTTTGCGTGACGAGAAATTAGAAGAGGCAGCAGAGATGTCGCTCAAATCCAACGAAATCGAAGCCAACAATTCTTCTTTCCAAGATACCTACGCTTGGATTCTCTACCGCCTACAAAGATTCGACGAAGCCAAAGAATGGATCGAAAAGGCAATGGCGAATGGAGGCGATCAACGTCCCGTTATTGTAGACCATTATGGCGATATATTGTACCGCCTCGACCAAGTAGACAAAGCAGTCGAACACTGGAAAAAAGCAAAAGAACTCGGTTTGAAATCAGAAGTCATCGACCGCAAAATCGCTGACAAACGAGTATATGAGTAAACAAGAAATCAATAAATAGAAAATGACACTTTTGTAGGCATTGTGCCAAGGCAAAAGTGTCATTTTTATTTTATGAAGTTTTGTGATTTTTAGTATGGAACGCCTCAATTTTCAAACGAAGTCGAGTCCCAGCTATCCGCTATTAGTCCTCGTTTCGGTTCAACAGGCTTAATAAACACAAGCTCCATTTTTTAAGGTGAGCCTGTCGAACCTCACTGTGGGCTAGCCGCTTCTATCTGGCATAAATTCGCCTCTCTCAATCCTCCGTCGAAAACCTCATTCCCAAGAAATCTTGAATTTTCAATTCTCAATTTTCAATCTTGAATCATTCCCCAATTTTTCTATTCAACCAAATTTCCAAATTGTAATAATAAAACAAGCCACTCTTACTATTGGGGTTTTTAGCTTTGAGTTGTTGCCATTTTTTCAAAAACGATTTTAGTTTTTTCTTTACTTCCTTATCTGATAAAATATCAAATGGATGGCTTTTAAAGAAATGCAATAGCAGCATTTCTGGTTTAAAATTAATCCGTTTCTGATACAAAT
>JAHDIA010000572.1:2030-4455 GCA_020631035.1 Chitinophagales bacterium
AGGCAATTTAAAGTTCGCTCAGAAAAAATTTCCAATTCTGTAAAATGTTTCAGCTCAAACAAAGCAAGCAAGCGCATCATCAACAACAAACCATACAAATCAATACGGTTGTTTTTGGTACAAAAAGTCAAGCCTTTTTCAATATACACCAAAGCTTTTTCAAACTTTTGATACTTAAAGCTGTACAAAACCAAATTGACATAATGTACCAAAATACCCTGTTCTTGCATAAAAGGAAGCAAGCGTTGCAATTTACGGGTAGAAGAGTTCATAAACTTCAGTAGTTTTTTTTCATCTCCTATTCCATCATAATAAGCCAATTGAAATGAAGTGAGTCCCTGAAAAATATGGATGTCGGTCATTACCGATTGCCCATAAAACTTTTCTATTTTCTTGAACAAAGCAGGCATCAAGTCTGCTTGTTTGGCTATGGCGTGGTAATACAACAAATTGAAAATACTGTTGATGTATTGAAACAAATTAATAGAAAATAAGAAAGGATGTTGAGCATAGTAATCTACAATTTGTTTGGAGCTATTCTTAATGGAATCTTGGTCATTATTTAATTTTGCAATCATAATATGACAATGCCAAAACTTGATCATTGCTTTATGGGAAAGAACAGTATCAGAGCTTTGCAATAAAGGATGATCAATGATGGTTTGAAGAGTCAACTTATCAGTTTCGGTTCGGACGAATCGAATCGAACGAATCATACCCTCCAATTGGATTTCTAGCAATTTTATTTCAGAAAAATTCTGAAGTTTTTGCATCCAAAGTTGTGTCTGACAATGGACTTGTAAGTTTTCTTCGCTGGTTTTGTTGCGCTTGGCAAAAGACGAATAAAAATATTTGTATTCGCTGAGTT
This sequence comes from Chitinophagales bacterium, assembly GCA_020631035.1. GTDB lineage: Bacteria > Bacteroidota > Bacteroidia > Chitinophagales > UBA2359 > JAHDGP01. Next base: position 2,899 of record JAHDIA010000572.1, read on the forward strand.
TCAACAAGAAAGCAAATTGCTCGTACTGCTCTCCAAACTTCTCTGCGACTTTGATTCTTTTGACAAAAGTGGGAAAAATGGCTTTCTCTAATAATATATCTAATTCCTCAATAAATGCATTGCATTTCGCATTTATATCTTTGGAGTGGAAATTGCGTAAACTGCTGACCAGTTGTTTGTATAGGTATTTCTTGTGGTGGTAAAAACTATCATTATTTTGAAATAATTCAGACCACTCCTTTTCATTAGGATGCTCCGATTCGTCAATAATATGAAATAGCTTTAGGTACTGTTTCTCCCCATCTTGCAGCTTAGATTGTAGCTGAAAGTAGCGTTTTTCCGATTTCTTTAGTGACTTGACTAGTGTAAACAATTGACTCATAACTAAATTTTAGGATGCTCCAAAAGGCAAAAAAAATGAATTGCAAAAAAGCAAATCATGCTTTTCTTTTGTAAGCAATTAACTTTACAAAAAGTGTTTATGAGTGAAATTCCAACGTTTAACTTAGTCTCTATATAAGAGAGGAGAGTGATTTTTGCGAAAAATAAATGCCCAAATTTAATATAGATTATGAAAACATAACCAAGTAATAATTTTTCACGCCCAAAATTTAAAGCAAATATGATTAAAAATCAACTTTTTGATGTCTTTTTTCTACAAAAAATATATTAAAGCTTAATATTCTGACAGTTTGGCTATTTCGCTCACTTTTACAGAAAGAAAAAAATAATGTTTTTGGTGTTACACTTAACACATAGGTGAACCTCTCTTTAGGGCAACAGACAAATGGTTTGTTGCCCTTTTTATCCATAAAAAATATACAAAAGAAATAAGATGGCTCCAATAATACCCAAAAATTCCAAAATATCCGTATCAGTTGGCGGTGGTGGTGGCGGCGGTGGAAGTGGATCACTTTTGGGAGGCAGATGTCCAAAGTAAATGACTGTATTGCAACTCCCACAATTGGTCTTATCAAAACTATGTCCACAACAGTCGCAATGTACCTTACTTACTTTCTCATTGTGGTTCCTAGCAGCCAATAATTTGGGCTTCTTACAATTGGAACAACTACTCACCTTTGTCACTGCTTCACAAGCAGGACATTTAGCAGAAAATGCATAGTAGGTTTTGGTTTCAGACATAGGAATAACACGCCAGTTTTTACAAAAAAGTAAATCTTGCTATCAATTTGTTCCCAGCTGTACCATTGTTTTGAGGAATGTTTGTAAACCTATTTTCTACATTCCAAACAGAAAGATAAATAAAATATATATGTCATGCAAGTGTCTGCTCCATTAAATATAAATAAAGATGAGGACGGAACGTCAAGAACTTCGTTTGAAAGTGTGTCCCGAAATGTCGGACCACCGCTTTCAGTCCCGATTTGCAATCGGGATATATAGCTCTATCGGGCGTAGCCTATTTCATTCACCCCTCCGTCGGTTCTCCTTGATGTCTGGCACCTTAAAGGTGCCTCGCATCTGATGGGATTTGTGTCTATCATTCCCGAATCCCGAAAGCGAAGCCAATCGGGATTCGGGCTGGGCTGGCATTCC
>JAHDIA010000573.1 GCA_020631035.1 Chitinophagales bacterium
TTGGATTATGATGGCTTGAGTCGAATCACTAAATTATTGATGACCACTTATAAAAGCCATCCTTGGACGGTGCTTCGTTGCGCTCAAATCTTTAAATGGATTGAAAGTGGAGAATATGAGGATGTGATGAATTTTCACCGCAAACAACGGGCTACAGAGGTGCATCTGGGCAAAGAAGATGCTAAATGTCCCAGTTGTGGCTATCAGGTAGATGCAGGTAATTTGTTTTGTGGTAGTTGTGGGCGCAAAGTCATTCGTGAAACAGCCGAAGCTTAAACTTCAAGAAACTAAAGTAAAAGCCCCCAATATGCTAAACTGATTTAGTGTATTGGGGGCTTTTGAGTATCTAAATGTTTAATCTTATTTTACAACCATCTTATAACTCGCCACAATTTGTTCATCTACAATCAAATGGGCATAATATTCGCCTTTCTTTTCAAAACGGTAGGATAGTTCATATTTACCATCATTAAAAGTCACTGGAACATTTTGTTGCGGAACGACTCCTGTTTTTCCATCTCGTTTTTCTTCCAGCCCAATGGTAAAAGGATACTGTTGGTTTTTGTAGACTGTAAAAGAAAATACAACTGGCTGATTTTTTCGCACATTCAATACTCCAGTCTGTGGTGCAAGGTTTTGCATGCCCAAATCAAAGTAAGCATACCAATGATGTGGAGCTTGACTATAAGTATCCAACTTAACTGGATTTTGCAATAATTGCCACTTTGGGTTTTGTGGGAAGTGATTCTTGGCAAAGTGTTGAGGATCAGCCAAAAAGTAGGCTTCTTTCCATTCTTTTTCAAACCCTCCCCCATTACAACTTCCATAGCCTGCTGCCCAAGTTACATCCATCAAGTACCAACGTCCTTGTAGGTTGATTACATTCCAAGCGTGGTTGTTTCCTTTCATTTCATAGCCAATATGCTCTAGTTTGGAACGAGCAAATCCCCGTACAATTTCACAGCGTACACCTGCCAATTCACACATCTTGGCGAGTAGTGCAGAATAGCCTCCACATACGGCTTTCCCCTTATCCAAGACCTCATCCGCATTTCGATTATGTCCTTTCCCCTCTTTCATTTGTTTGCTCAATTGACAATCATACTCAATATTATCGGCAATCCATCGAAAAATGGCTCGTGCTTTTTCATAATCTTGATGAAGGTTTTGGGTCAAGGCATAGGTCAATTTTCTTACATCTTTGCTATAACCTACATTTAATGCTTGTGCATCAACTCTCGCATAATTAAAGGTATGGGGAATGGCTTTTTTAGAGCCTACAGCAGGTGGAACAGGTTTGGGTCGATTGGGTCTTTTAGGTGGAGTTTTGGCGGTAGGGGTTTTGGGTGGGGTCTTCTTTACCGTAGGAGGTTTTGAACGCATAGACGGCTTTCTATACCGAGCTGGAGGGACAGGTTCAGGTCTTGAAGGAACCCTTGTTTGATAGGTCGGATAAGCAGGAGCAGTTCTTCGTTGTTGTTTTTGGTAAGTGTTTTGCTGTTGTTTTTTGGAAGGCTTTTGCTTTTTGTATTCGGGAAATGAATAAAATTGTGCTGTTAAAGCAATGGGAGAAAGGTAAAAGATGAGTAGAAGTAAAAGTCGTGTTGTCATGGAGTGTTGTTTTTTTATGAGTGAGAAAATTCGTGAATTTTCTTTACAAATAGTTGGTAGTTGAGCTTATTATGGGTTACTATGGTGGCTTGGGGGTTTGTTTTTCAGGAGCGAAGGGGTTGTCTTTCATCGTCCTGGAAAGTCCCGCTATCCGTTCTCATTCGTGTGGGCTATGTTTTCCTAAGCCAACGCTGCTACACGAATACCACTTCTATCGGGGCTATTTGGTCAAGGACACAACGCCTTACAAACTGAACCAAATCCGTCACTTGCCACCAGTCACCAGTCAGTCACTACCAATAAACGCCCTGTTTCTTTTATTTATTGAGTGTTGTACGTTCAATACATTGCCATAGTCGGGAGGCTGTCAAATCCCACGAAAAATCTTGGCAACGTCTTTTACCTTTTTCAATCAAGCCTTGTCTAAGGGCGGGTTCATTATACAAGCGGCTCATTCCATTAGCGATCTCTCCCACCTCATAAGGATTGACCAATAAACAAGCATCTTGGGCGACTTCTTTGGTAGCACTGGCATCAGAGGTCATCACAGGCAACTCACAACGCATGGCTTCGATAATCGGAATCCCAAAACCTTCAAAAAGGGGTACGAAAGTTTTGGCTAGTGCAGCTCCCATAACGCTTTGTAGGTCATTGGGTTGCAAATAATTTAAGAAGGTGACACTTGAAGCATAGTTCATTCCCTTGTATGCCTCCTCCATATCTGCTGTCCACCACTTTTTATTCCCTACCACCAACAGTTGGACATCTGATTCTTGTTGTTGTTTAAAGCGATCAAACCCCAGTAAAAGCCTTGCAATATTTTTGCGTTTCAAAAGGGTTCCAACAAATAGGAAGAAGGGTTTTCCATGTGAAAACTTTTGGCGAGCTGCTTCTTTTTCGGCTAAGGTTGTTGGACCGTATTTCTCATTAATGCCGTTGTAGACCACATCAATTTTATCGGGAGCAATGCCAAAGACTTTGGATATGTCTTGTTTGGAATATTCAGAGACAGTCGCAATGCGTTGGGCTTTTTGGGCAAATCTAGGAAAATAGTAGTTGTAGTATTTACTATAGGCAAAGGGTAAATCTTTGGGAAAATGATGAAAGTTGATGTCGTGCATGACGGGTAAGGAAGGGCAGGTTGTTTTGAGAGAAAGATAGCCGTCAGGAGATAAAAAGAGATCGGGCTGAAGGCGTTTGAATAAGGCAGGTAATCGCTGTTCAAACCAGATATAATACAGGATAGGATGACGGGTAGGTGGTCCTATAACGATGGGTTCGATATTATTGGCAAAGATAAATTCCTCGTGAAATGGTCTATCAAAGATAAAATAAAACTGGTGTTCTGGATGATTTTGGGTGATGCGTTTGAGGCTTTCATAAGAAAACCAGCCGATTCCATCTAGCTTTCCTTTGAGCAATAATCGAGTATTGACAGCTATTTTCATTGGTTTAGTGTGAGAGATTTTTTTAGGGTAAAAAATACTGATAAATTAACGTTGGTAATTGCTAAAATATTTCATCAAAAAAAAGGACCTTTTTTTCAGAAAACAAAATATCTGGCAACTTACTTTTACAAAATACAGTGCGAAAAATGGATATGACATTTTTGCAGTTTCACAATGTATGAACGTTCCACGTGAAACATTTTTTCAGATATTTAAAGGGCTGTTTTTCAAGCAATAAGACCATTATAAATTTCAAAAAATCATCATCTGAATTTATTCCAGTAAAACTTTAAGGTGTGTGTTTTCAGCTTCATTTATCGGATACAAATCTTGTTTTTAGAGCTTCAAATAATTACTAGCACATAAATGCTAATGCATTGATAATTAAAACATTAAAACATTTTTATTCAATAGAAACATTAATGATTATTTATCACTAATTTTTTAGGCATCTAAATGCAAAGCTTAAAGTAGTGCTTGAAGGTCTGTTTTTTGAGCATTTTTTGTTTATTAGACAAAGACATAAATAGCTGTAAAATCCGAATTTATACAATTATAAAATAATTATAAAATAATAAAAAATATCTAAACATAGGCAATTGCCAAGTATTACAAATATAATTGTGATTTAATTTTATATTTTTCTTTCTGTGAATAGATGTATAGGCTGGTTTCTGTTGGATTTTAGGGAGAAAATAAGGGCGGACAAAATGGCATAGGAAAGAAAATGATGGTGGCTGGTGATGGGTAATTTGTGTGTGGTTCTTTTCTTGGAAATTTGACAACTTCTGTTTAGTTCTTACATTAAAGTTGTCAAATTGCTCCTTGTTTTGTGCTATATTTTACTGGCTCTAAGAAGTACTTTTCTCAACCAACTAGACCCGATAGTAGTGGTATTCGTGTGGAAGCGTTGGCTACCTAAAACTTGGCGACACGAATGAGAACGGATAGCGGGGAGACCTGTGGCGATGAAAGAGTAATAACTGTTCTCTCCTAATCACTAGAAATCTCAAAAAGGGTAGGTCGTTTCAATTGGATTGTTATGGCAAAACGGGAAGACCCATCCGATTGATTTATATTAATGAACTCCTTTCTCTTTATCAATCGGATTGCCTCTGCTGTTCTTGGGTAGCAATCCGATTGAAGCGATTCATTTTTTATTTGATTGTAAAATGATGGCAAATTTTAGACAGGTAGCCTCTGATTTTACATTAAAATTAGCAATCCGATTGAAGCGATATTTTTTTTATTTGATTGTAAAATGGGGCAATATGAGAGTTGTGTAGCAATCCCAAATGAAGGAATGTTTGGGAGTAAAAATTGTGCTATGTGGTGGGTGTGTTGAGGGCAAACATTAGGGCTGCATAGTGGGCTGCGCTGCCTCCT
>JAHDIA010000574.1:0-1829 GCA_020631035.1 Chitinophagales bacterium
TATTATTGTATGGCATTGACAATTCAACAATGCCCCAAATTTTTATTTTTCAAACGTAACGTATAGAATTATGGCAGGAATAAGATATTTCACCGCAGAAGGACTAGAACGACTCAAAAAAGAATTAGAGCATATGAAATCCAAAGGTCGTGCTGATATGGCACGTCAAATTGCTGATGCACGTGACAAAGGCGACCTTTCTGAAAATGCTGAGTACGATGCTGCCAAAGAAGCACAAGGCCACCTAGAAGATAAAATACTTCAACTCGAAAATGAATTGGCCAATGCTAGAGTAATAGATGAAAGCAAAATGGACACTTCTAAAATTTTGATTTTGTCTAAAGTGAAAGTCAAAAACCTCAAGTTTAACAAAGAATTTAATTACACCCTTGTTTCCCCAAAAGAAGCTGATCTCAAAGCTGGACGAATCTCTATAGAATCACCCATTGGCAAAGGGCTATTAGGTAAAAAAGTAGGCGATGTTGCAGAAATCCAAGTGCCTGCTGGTTTAATGAAATTAGAAGTACTCGAAATCTCTCGTTAATCCTATGACATCCATTTTTTCAAAAATCATTGCTGGCGACATTCCTTGTTATAAAATTGCTGAGGATGATCGCTTTTTTGCTTTCCTTGACATCAATCCTGTTGCAAAAGGACATACCCTCGTTGTCCCCAAAGAAGAAATAGACTACATCTATGACTTAGAAGATGAGTTGTTGGGTGATTTGTTTAAATTCTCTAAAAAAGTCGCTGCAGCGATCGAAAAAGTCATCCCCTGTGAGCGAATTGGTTTAACAGTATTGGGACTCGAAGTGCCGCATGCACATGTTCACTTGGTTCCTTTAGATAGTCGGGGATTCATTGATTTCAAAAACAAAGTTCAACTCGAAAAAGACGAATTTGTAGCAATTGCCCAACAAATTGCTCAAAATTTTAGCTAATATTTATTTCAGCCATATATTGTTGATTTGTATGGCTGAAATACTTTTAAATTCATTCTTTTGCCAACCAAACCGTCTACAAACGTACACCGAATCATTGGGATTGATCCAGGAACCAACGTTCTAGGATATGCCTTTCTGGATGTTCAAAAAAACAAAGCATCTCTTAACAATCTAGGTGTTGTACGCCTCGACAAATACAAAGACCATTACGAAAAGCTCAAAATCATCCACCAAAAAATTGCTTTTCTCATCGATACCTACCAAGCACAAGAAATGGCGATCGAAGCACCCTTCTATGGCAAAAATGCCCAATCAATGCTTAAATTGGGACGGGCGCAAGGCGTTGTCATCTCTGTTGGGGTACTCAAAGGACTCGAAATCACTGAGTATGCTCCTCGTAAAATCAAACAGTCCATTACAGGCAACGGGAATGCTTCCAAAGAACAAATTGCCGCTATGCTCAAGCAAATCCTCAAAATGGATCGTATGCCCAAGTACTACGATGCTACCGATGCACTTGGTGTAGCCGTTTGTCACTATCTACAAGCCAATCCACTCCTCAAAGCCAAAGGCAACCACTACAAAGACTGGAAAGCCTTTATCAAAGAAAATCCAAAGAAAATTAAATAAGTGTTGTTGGAAATTCTGTGAGGGCAATCTGTACAAATCTGTGGTCAAAATGAAAAAATAGGATGGAACGCTCGTCTTTCAAACAAAGGCTACTCCCAGCTATTCGCTACTATGGCGGGCTTGGGGGAAATATGGCTACACTGTCACGCCAGTAGCCACACGGCTGTGCGGCTCTACATTCCACACACATCCGACACACATTCCATTACGCATATGCCCGCCATATCCACTACTATCTGGCATAGGCATCGCAGG
>JAHDIA010000574.1:1839-4425 GCA_020631035.1 Chitinophagales bacterium
GGCACTGCCCCTACGTTCTCCGTCGAATCTTTCATCCATCCGCTACACGCCAAATCTAAAATGCAATTATTTCCAAGGACCATGTTTACCAATACTCACAAGCGCAGGACGAAGCGGGAGGATGCAATTTACGACGCAGCCCAAAGCATGCGCCCGATAACCAGAGTACACGCAGCCTAGTGCCACGCACATTGCCCCATCATAGTAAATGTGTAATTAAGTTGATTAAGTAATTAGGGATAAAATTTCAACTCAATCAACTCAATCATCCAATCCATCCAATCCACCAAATCCACGCAATCAACCAATCCCCCAATCAACCAAATTACCGAATCAAGCAAGTTTTGGTATAACAATTGTGGATTAATCCGTAACTTTGCACCGTTTTAAAAAAAAAGCAATAAAATGTCATATTTATTTACATCAGAATCTGTGTCAGAAGGGCATCCCGACAAAGTTGCAGATCAAATATCAGATGCATTAGTAGATCACTTTTTAGCATTTGACAAAAATTCTAAAGTAGCTTGTGAAACATTGGTAACAACAGGGCAAGTTGTACTAGCAGGTGAAGTGAAATCTAAAACATACTTAGACGTCCAAGAAATCGCCAGAGATGTTATTCGCAGAATTGGATATACCAAGAGCGAATATATGTTTGAAGCCAATTCTTGTGGCGTATTGTCCTCTATACACGAACAGTCACCTGACATCAATCAGGGAGTTGACAAAGAGGAAAAGAAAAAACAAGGAGCAGGAGATCAAGGAATGATGTTTGGTTATGCCAGCAATGAAACCGAAAACTATATGCCTTTGGCATTGGACCTTTCTCATATGTTGCTCAAAGAACTAGCCGATATCAGAAAAGAAGGGAAAGAAATGACCTATTTGCGTCCAGATTCTAAGTCGCAAGTAACGATAGAGTATGGTGATGACAATGCTCCAAAACGTATAGATACCATTGTTATCTCTACTCAACACGATGATTTTGATACAAACGACAAAAAAATGTTGTCGAAAATCAAAAAAGATGTCAAAGAAATCCTTGTAGAAAGAGTAAAAGCCAAATTGCCTGAACACATACAAGAATTATTCAAAGGAAAAATCACTTACCACGTAAATCCAACAGGCAAATTTGTCATTGGTGGACCACACGGTGATACTGGTTTGACAGGTAGAAAAATCATTGTTGATACCTATGGTGGCAAAGGCGCACATGGTGGAGGAGCCTTTTCTGGTAAAGATCCTTCTAAAGTGGACCGCTCGGCTGCTTATGCTACCCGCCACATTGCCAAAAACTTGGTAGCGGCTGGTGTATGCAAAGAAGCTTTGGTACAAGTATCTTACGCCATCGGTGTAGCGGAGCCTATGGGTATCTATATCAATACCAATGGTACTGCCAATGTAGATATGACTGACGGAGAAATTGCAGAAGTTGTCGGCAAAGTCTTCGATATGACGCCTTATGCTATTGAAAAAAGACTTAAATTGCGTAATCCAATTTATGCTGAGACAGCAGCTTATGGTCATATGGGACGTGAACCTCAAAAAGTCAAAAAGACTTTCATAGATGGTTCTAAAAATAGCAAGACGCTAGAAGTTGAGTTGTTTACTTGGGAAAAATTAGATTATGTCAGCAAAGTCAGAAAGGCTTTTGGCATCAAGAAATAGATTGGATACTAAATCTAAACACGTATTGTCAGAGTAACCAATTAAATTGGTAATTAAGGAATGTATATTTTTGACATTCCAGAACCCCTTTGTTTAACAAGAGCAAAGGGGTTTTTTTATATTTGTAGCCAAATGAACTAAAAGCATACATTGTAGGTAGTAATAGGCGTATATAAAATCTTTCATTATGCAAAAAATACCTACAATATTCGACAGAAATTGGGAGGGCAACCGCAAAGTCAACGACCAATTGGTCGTTACAGACTTCGATTTTGACAATGCCATTGCCACCGAAAAATTAGATGGCACCAATGTAAGGCTAACTGTACGGAACTACACAGTAGTAAGGGTAGAAAAAAGACGCAACCCCAGCAAAATACAAAAGCAACAAGGCATTAAAGAACCTTGGTACATAGATGCCAGCGAACACGACAAAGCCGATGCCTATATTTTTGAAGCTGTCAAAAACACCGATTTCTCGGATGTACCCGATGGAGAATGGAGTGCCGAAGCCCTAGGCGAAAAAATTCAAGGCAATCCACTCAATCTCAAAGGTCATACCCTTTTCCTCTTTTCTTTACCAGAATGGAGACAAAAGGTAGTTTATGAGAATGTTCCTACAGATTTTGAAGCATTAAAAGCATGGTTGCCAAAACAAAAAAGTATTTTTGGCAATGATTGTGGAATTGAAGGGATTGTATGGCACAATTTAGAAACAGGAGAGATGTGCAAAATCAAAATAAAAGATTTTGGCTAAGACCACAGTAGAGACGCCATTTATGGCGTCTTCATCTATGCCATTCTCTTATTGACTTACTAAACACAAACTATGAAATTACTTGAAGGAAAAAAAGGAATCATATTTGGCGCATTGGACGATAAATCCATCGCTTGGAAAGTAGCCGAAAAAGCACAAGC
>JAHDIA010000575.1 GCA_020631035.1 Chitinophagales bacterium
TAGAACAAAAATTCATTAGCCAAAACATCAATTTATTTAAATTACAGAGTACTAAATATACCTTCGACATAAGCATTGATCGAATCATAGGTAGAGGGTGCCAGAATGATTAACTTCATAATTATTCTATTTTGTGTGAAATAAGTGTTTTTCTTATGCTTCAAAGATAGTGGATAAAAGTACTGATTAGCAAACACATTTACCTGATCTTGTCATTAAAAAGGGAAGAGAAAAGTAGATCTTAAAAGAAGATAATCAACTTATAATCAACACATTGCACACACAAAACTCAATCTATCTTGTGGATGATATTTGATGGAATATTGTGGTGTATTTCTCGCCCGTTTTTGGGAAAAAATTCATTTTTCAGGTTCTTTGACAATTTTGGGAGAGTAGTTTTTGAACAAATAGTAGGGAGACAGAGACGTCTAGATAATTTATTTAAGAAGTGTACATTTCGTAGAGACGCAATATTTGCGTCTCTACGGGATGGGATGATGATTTATTTCCTCCCGTTGCGGGGAGAAAATTCGTGAATTTTCTCTACGGGATAATAACTTTTTGTACTGCTACACCTTGACCAGTTTGGACTTGAATGAAATACAAACCACTGCCCCATTTGGACAAATCGAGGCTTGATTGCCTTGTGGCTGTTTTTTGTTCCAACAATAAATCGCCTTGGCTGTTGCGGATTTGAATGTTTTGGATATTGCCATTTTTTGTCTCTATATACAATTGTCCTTCTGTTGGGTTGGGGTATGTTCGCACCTGTGTTTGAGACAATGCACTAGTTTCAAACAAAGAAGATATGACAGGTAAAACCGAGACCATTCTATTGCTCACTGTATTGGTAACTATGGCTGGATTTTGGTCGAAGTAAATATATGCCGTGTTTTGAATATCAGTGTTTTCGGATAGTTCTTCTTCTCCTAATATTCGGTATTTGACAAAACCGTGGGAAGCGGATTCATTGACAAAGCTATCGGGTAGATAAATATCGTTGAAGGTAAAGGTAATTGCTCGGCTCCCTACATCCAGTTGGGTTTCGACATTGTGGCTATTGGAAATGGGGTAAAAACTCTTTACGTCTAAATATGTACTCAAGGTATCTGTAATGACAACATTGAATGCTGTATCATTGCCTGTGTTTTGGAAGCGAATGGTATATTCTAAGGTATCACCAAAGAGCGTATAGTTCTCTTCGCCATAGCCATAGGGCGTCACCAATTTATCGTTGGGATCGTAGGCACAGACCAATTCAGAATCTAGGAAGGCTTTGCGCCCTGCATTGCCTTCATTGGTTTCGATATAGGCTTCAAAATTAATTACTTCTCCTATAAAATCCACGCTGGGCATTTCAAAAATCGCCTTTATTTTTTCGGAATGGGTAGGATGCAAATCATTGTAGAACCAATAGAGTTTGCTTCCAGAGATTGAATCTACTTGCGGTTCAGCAGAGACAAACTCAACTGTCTCATCTGGAATCAACTCAACATAACCGCTGGTCGTAACAGTACCTGTATTGCTGTAAGTAATCCAATAATTTGTTTCTCGGTTGCAACGGGTGATGCTAGACGTTAAGTCTATGTCTTGGATGGTATAATCCCCAAATGATTGAATGGGGAAGTAAATCGTAGTATCTTGAAAAGTAGAATCTAAATAGGCGATTTCGATGGTATCACAACTATTGACACAAGTCCAAAGTGGATTGCCATCATTGTATATTATTTGGTAATTGCCGTAATCGCTTAGGTAGAAATTACTAAATCCTTCCTCATCTGCATAAGAAAAACTATTGTCAGGGATTAAATTAAAGTTTTGTAGTAAAAATGTTTCTGGATCATCAAATAAATCATTGTTGTTTTGGTCGTGGAAAGCGACTATTTGAATTTTGACATCTGTACATTCATTTGCAATAATTTCAATTGTATTACAAGTAAACGCATTGTTTTCTAAAATCACTTCGGATTCGATAATGTCTGCCCAGTTCAATATGGCACAACAATGTCCCAACTGCGGATTAAGCTCTATAAACACATCATCCCCTATGCTTTGTAGATTATCAATTCCTGCTAGGCTAATCAAGCCATCATTTTTCCAAATACGAAGGTTACCACCAATATCTGTTAAATTATCTAGTCCAATTAAATTTATCAAATTGTCATTGTCTTCTATGTCCAACTCTTCGCCTATACTTTCCAAACTTTCCAAGCCTTCAAAGTTTAGTAAGTCATCGTTCCACCAAATAAAAGCATACCCTTCAATACTTTCAAGATTGTTGAGTCCTTCAAAATTGACCAATTTGTTGTTGTTTTCAATTTGTAGTCCTCCACCTATATTTGCTAAATTTTCTAATCCTTCAAAGCTTTCTATGTTTTCATGGTTAAGTATGTTTATGTCTTCTTGGATACTTAGCATATTATTGAGTCCTGTAAAATTTTGTAGGTTTTGATTTCCGTCTAAATATAAATCATCCAACCCTGTTAAATCCTCTAAGCCTTCAAAACTTTGTATTGATGATTCTATTAGGTTAATCCCTCCTAAACTTGTTAGACTTTCCAGACCTTCAAAACTTATTAAGTTGCTACCACCATGATTAATATGCAACCAAGCACCTATATTTTCCACATTTTGCAAACCCCAAAAGCTACTTAAACTCTGATTTCCTAAAATGCTCAAGCCACTATCTAAGCTTGTTAAATTTTCCAATCCTGTAAAATTGGATAAATTATCATTCTCTACAATAAATAAACCAAAAGTACTTACTAAACTCTCTAAACCTATAAAGTTGGTTAATCCCGAATTAGAAATGATATTTAACAAACCAGTATTTGCTAGATTCTCTAAACCTACAAAATTTTGAAGAAAGGAGTTATTATATATATATAGTTCTCCTCCTACTGTTGTTAAATTATCTAAACCTTCAAAATTATCAATTTCACAAAGTTGAACCCGCAAATCCTTGGTAATTGTTACAATGGAATATAGGCTATCCAAATTATTTATATTTGCTGAAATACCCAAAGTATCTGTCCCAATAAACAACTCCCCCTCTATCACCGAACATCCATAATTTATTGGAAAGGCGTCTACTTCTGCTTGGGTCGCCAAATGAATGTCTCCTACACATTGCCCATACATTTGTATTCCTCCCAAAAGGATACAGAGTAGTAGTAGTGTCTCTCTCATATTTTACATTTTTTAAGTGAGTGTCTTATTTCCTTTGGCAAGCTCAGGATAAAAATCCTTAGACAAGCGTAGAGTATTTTTTCCAATTTCTCATTGTCATACTTTGGGCATTTCCTTGTAAGGCAAACAAAGCCCTAAATAACAATACCATTAATACAAATCTCATATGCCAAATGTTTGTGTTGAATTTACATATTTTCTATTGTTCTAAATATAGGTTGTATGACATATTTCCGTCCATTGCGGGGAGAAAATTCGATGAATTTTCTCTACCTAATGATAACTTTTCGTACTGCTACACCTTGATCGCTTTGGACTTGGATGAAATACAAACCGCTGCCCCATTTGGACAAATCGAGGCTTGATTGCCTTGTGGCTGTTTTTTGTTCCAAGAGCACATCGCCTTGGCTGTTGTGAATTTGAATGTTTTGGATATTGCTATTTTTTGTCTCTATATACAATTGTCCTTCGGTGGGATTGGGGTAAATCTTGAGATCATTGGTAGCTATTGTGGCAATACCTGTGCCCTCCACGGCTGTTCCACTTAAAGCGATGATCAAATCTCCCCCATTGCTCCTAAGCGTGAGTTCCCCTGTATAACTTCCCACTTCATTTGGTACAAAATAAATGGGCACTTCTAAAAAGGACTGTCCTGCAATTGTTGCCATTTGAACTTCTCCACTGTTGAAAAGTGAATTGTTAAATTTAAATTCTTCTATAACTAAATCTAAATCGCCCAAGTTCTGAATCACTAGGGTTTCAACAATAGGCTCTATCGCTTCCAAGCCAACTTCGCCAAATGCGACTTCATTGGGACTCGCTCCAATAATGGGCAACTGTGGCAAAACCGATACCATTCGGTTGCTTACGGTATTGGTAATGATGGGTGGATTGGCGTCAAAGAATATAGAAGCAGTATTTTCGACATCTGTGTTTTCGTCCAAACCTGATTCTGCTAATATTCGGTACTTAACAAAACCGTGGGAAGCGGGTTCATTGACAAAGCTGTCGGCTAAGTAAATATCGTTGAAGGTAAAAGTAGCAATTCTACTTTCAATATCAATTTCAATTTCAACATCATGGCTATGGGCAATCTTCTGAAAACTTTTTAAATCTAAATGTTCACTTATTTCGTCTTCAATAATGACCTTAAATGCTGTATCATTGCCTGTATTTTGGAAGCGAATTTTGTATTCTAAGGTGTCACCAAAGAGCGTATAATTTTCTTC